>JBCDJJ010000013.1:0-59665 GCA_038747915.1 Planctomycetota bacterium
GAGCGGAACGCTCCCACGGCCGCATCTGGGAACACGATGACGCAAGGTGCTCTAACTCGTCGCCCTGGCCTGCACGACCGAGGGCCGCCCGACCGAGTAGTACGCGAACCCGTGCTCCTGCATCATGTGCCGCTGATAGAGGTTGCGGCCGTCGAAGATCACGGGCGCGCTCAGCAGCGCCTTCACCTTGCCGAAGTCCGGTTGCTTGAACTCGTCCCAATCGGTGCTGATGACCAGTCCGTCGGCGCCACCGAGCGCGTCGTACATGTCGTCCACGGTCTCGAACACGCCCGGGTGCTCGCGGTGGAGCGTCTCCGCAGCAACGGGGTCGAAACCCCTTACCCGGGCGCCCGCGTCCTTGCACCACCGCATCAGATCCACACCGGGCGCCTCGCGGATGTCATCGGTCTTCGGCTTGAAGGCGATGCCCCAGAACGCGAGCGCTTTGCCCGCCAGGCCGCCTTCCTCGGCGTAGTGGTCCTCGATCTTCTTGAAGAAGCTCTTGCGTTGCCGCTGATTCACATCGTGGACCGCGGTGGAGAGCTGCATGGGCACGCCCGACTCATCACCCATCTGCATGCACGCGAGCGTGTCCTTCGGGAAGCACGAGCCGCCGTACCCCAGACCTGGGTAGAGGAACTTGTTGCCGATGCGAGAATCCGAGCACATGCCCTCGCGCACGCGGTTGATGTTCGCGCCGTAGGCCTCGCACAGGTTGGCCATCTCGTTGATGTACGAGATCTTGGTCGCCAGGAAGTTGTTGCTCGCATACTTCACCATCTCCGCGGAGCGGACATCCATCACGAACACGGGGTGTCCGTTGCGCACGAACGGATCGTACAGCTCGCGCATCCGCGCGCCCGTGGCTTCGTCGTCCACGCCGACGACCACGCGGTCGGGGCGGTTGAAGTCCTCGATCGCGGCGCCCTCCTTGAGGAACTCGGGGTTGTCGGCGACCGAGAACGGGATCGACTCGCCCACGATGCCGCGGATGATGTCGCGCACCCAGTGCGTCGTCCCGACCGGCACCGTGCTCTTGACCACCACCACCTTCGGATCCTGACCGGGGCCGAGGCCCTTGATGACCTCGCCGATCTTCTCCGCAGCACCCTTCACATACTTCAGGTCGCTCTTGCCATCGGCCCCCGTCGGCGTGCCGACGCAGATGAACACCATGTCGGCGTCGCGGTAGGCCGCATCCTGATCGGTCGTGAACGCGAGCCGCCCGGCCTTCACGTTCTTCTCCATGAGCTCGGTCAGCCCCGGCTCGTAGATGGGGCACCCGCCGCCGTTGAGGATGTCGATCTTCCGGCGATCGACATCGAGGCAGGTGACCTCGTTGCCGGTGTTGGAGAGGCAGACGCCGGTGACCAGCCCGACGTATCCGGTGCCGACCATGGTGAGACGCATCGCGTTGCTCCGGGGAAAGGGCGTGAGGGGAAAAAACCGAGCGAGCGATGGTAGCCGATCGGCGGCGGGGCTCACCGGCTGGGCAGCGTGTGACCGGCGACCATGGAGCTCCGATCGCCCAGGATCATGGCCGGACTTTGAGAGTCGGGATCGCGTCTTGAAGCCGACGAACTTCTTCCTTCGTCACGGGCGTCCTACGAAGAAAAATGCGTGAGAGTCGCTCGAGGCCGTGAAGCGGCGACAGGTCCGACACGCCCGTACCGTTCAGATTGAGCTCCGAAAGGTTGGACAGACCCGACAGCGGCGACAGGTCCGACACCCCCGTCTTGTTCAGGCAGAGCGCCGACAGGTTGCACAGGCCCGACAGCAGAGTCAGTCCGGAGTCGGTCACCGAGGTCCCGATGAGGTTAAGTACCTTGACTCGGTGCCGCTCCACTTCGGTGATCGGCGCATCCGGCTCCAGGTCGAGAGATAGGCGGATGGCGTCGTCGATGATCTCCTGCTGCTCGGGTTCGACCTCCGCGCTGCGTTCCTCGCGCGTCTCGGCGAAGAAGGTGAGCACCGCGCGCCTCAACCTGTGATCGGTGAGCCATCGATGACCATCGTCTGTCTTGAGGACACCAACGATCTGTGGCTTGTTCTTGATCACATCCACCAGCCGCTGGTGCATCACACTCTGTTGTGACTCGTCGAGTTCGTGCACGTTCTGCAAATGCCGTCTTGAGACCTCGAGTGCCTCGGCAAGGTCGGGCCGATGCATGGCCGTCTCTTCAGGATCCGATGAGCCACCGGCCAAGGAGTCCAGCATCGCGGGTGAGTTGACCAGCTGCTGGAAGTCTTGGGCATCGAGCCGGTACTGCACCACCCGCGTCACCACGCACAGGCCGAGGAAGGCCCGGGTGCGTTCGGCATCTGTCTCCTCCTGGAACAACTCCGTGTTCTCAAGCAGGTGTTTGCCAAGGGGGAGATCAACGACGAGGTTGTTGATCAGCCTGACCAAGCCGCGGGGGTTGTGGTCGGTCGCGGTGCTGAGCAGCTCGACAAAGTCCGGCATGATCTCGATCGAGAGCTGCTCGCCGCACTGCGTGATGATGTGCTCGACGAACTCCTCAAAGTGCGGCTCGTGCGAGGGGAGCGGGAGCGAGAGCTGAATGATCTTCTCGAGGTACTCCTCGCCATCGATGTCGTACTGCTTGTACCGATCGTTGATGTACCGCGTGAGGACCCGACGGTCGACGCCGAGCACGAAGACGAAGCCCGGCTGCGCGAGCACGAGCTTGATCTTCTCGATGAGCGGGAGCGCGAGGTCGGGGGCGCACCGGTCGAGGTCGTCGATGAAGACGATGACCTTGACCTCCGGCTCCGCGCCGGCCGGGCGTGTCGCCTTCTCCAAGGACTCGAACGCCTCGTAGTAGAGGCTGCGGTCGAGGAGCGGGTCGGCCGGTTTGTCGAACTCGTCGAAGCGATCGATGATCTTGTCGGCCACGAACGCCGCCTCGACCCCGCCCACGCCCGGCACACCGACCGTGGTCTTCGCGCTGAAGCCGTAGGCGATCGCGCGGAGGGCGCGGGACAGATCCCGCAGCGTGTCCTTGCCCGCGGACTTCACCCGCTCACCGGGGCTCGATCGCTGAAGATCGAGACGCTTGCGATCGATCGCGGAGACGATGCTGGCCACGAGCGGCACGATCGGGTACTCCTCGCGCTCGTACTGCCACGCGTTGAAGAAGACGGTCACGATGTGCGGCGATGATCCGTCGGCCGGCTGAGACTCGGCATGGTGCTCGATTCGGGCCTTCGCGAGACGCAGCGCGGAGGTCTTGCCCGTGCCCCACCGGCCGGTGACACCGATCGTGAACGGCCCGGTCGTGCCAACCGCAGCACCCGCGATCACATCGACGGTCCGGCGCAGCGCGAGGCTGTCGTGGTTGAAGCCCCGAACGGGTTCATCTTCACGAAGGACAAGCGGCTCGAGAGGTTCGAGGTGCTCGCCGCTCGGATCGGTCAGCGGCTTATGGCCTTGGGCAGGCTTTGGCTCCGCTTCCGCGTGCGCTTTCTGAGCTGTCGTCTTGGACATGCTTCCCAGCCTTGATTCAGTTGTTCGAGACCGATGAGACGGAACGAGTCGTGGTGACGGTATCTCGATCGTCTCGCACCGGGTGTCGTGGACTCTCGGGAGACACACCCGGTTTGTCTGCGGGCTTGCGTCCGCGGCTCGTTTGGGAGATCGGAGTGGCGTTAGTAGTTTGGCGTCGGCGCTCGGTACTCCGCGAGGTCGACCGATTTGAACCACTCGATCGTCCGGGCCAGGCCCTCGCGGAGCGGGATCTGTGGCTCCCACCCGAGTTTCTGGCGGGCGAGGTCGATATCGGGCTGACGCTGCTTGGGATCGTCTTCCGCGGGCGGCATCCGGACCATCTTCGAGCCCGATCCGGTCAGCTCGATGGTGAGCTCCGCGAGCTCGCGGATGGTGAACTCGCCGGGGTTGCCGATGTTCACGGGTCCGGTAAAGCCGGTCTCTGTGGCCATCAGGCGGATGATGCCCTCGATCAGGTCATCGCGGTAGCAGAAGGAGCGGGTCTGGGTGCCGTCGCCGTAGAGGGTGATGTCCTCGCCCTGGATCGCTTGGCGGATGAAGTTGCTGACCACGCGGCCGTCGTAGGGGTGCATGCGGGGGCCGTAGGTGTTGAAGATGCGGACGAGCTTGACATCCACGCCGTGCGAGCGGTGATAGTCCATGCAGAGTGTTTCTGCGGCCCGCTTGCCCTCGTCGTAGCACGCACGGGGGCCGAGGGTGTTGACCGAGCCCTTGTAGGTCTCCGGCTGGGGGTGGACCTCGGGATCGCCGTACACCTCGCTCGTCGAGGCGTGGAGGACCTTGGCCCGGCACCTTTTGGCCATGCCCATCACGTTGATGATGCCCAGGACCGAGGTTTTCATCGTCTTGATGGGGTTGTACTGGTAGTGGCCCGGGGCCGCGGGGCACGCCATGTTGTAGATCTCGTCGACCTCGAGCCAGACCGGGTGGATCACATCGTGCCGGATCAGCTCGAAGTTCGGCTTCCCGAGGAGGTGGGCCACGTTCGTCTTCTGGCTGGTGAAGAAGTTGTCGAGGCAGATGACATCGTGCCCCTCGCCGACCAGCCGCTCGCACAGGTGCGAGCCGAGGAACCCCGCCCCGCCCGTCACCAGAATTCGCTTGATCATCCGTTCACATCCCGTCGCTCTCGCAGCGTCCGACCGGAAACCACACCGGTCCAAACCCGCAAACCGAGCATACCCAACACCCGCCGACCCGAACGCCGAACTCTGGGGGCGTGTCGGCGTACCCCGCTGGACACCATTACATTGCCCGCCCGACATTCATCGCCTGCACTCATCTCGCCATCCATTCACGAGACCCAGCTATGGCCGACGCGAAACGCGCGCTCATCACCGGCATCACCGGACAGGACGGCTCCTACCTCGCGGAGTTCCTCCTCGAGAAGGGCTACGAGGTGCATGGCATCATCCGCCGCTCCTCGTCCTTCAACACCGACCGCATCGATCACATCTACCAGGACCCGCATAACAAGACCCTGGTGCTGAAGCTGCACTATGGGGACTTGTGCGACGGCGGCGGGATCGCGCGTCTCCTCGAGCAGGTCAAGCCGCACGAGGTCTATAACCTCGGTGCCCAGTCGCACGTGCGGGTGTCGTTCGACATGCCGATCTACACCGCTGAGACCGTCGCGATGGGCGCCTACAAGCTGCTCGAAGCGGTCCGTGAAGCGCAGGACAAGACCGGTCAGCAGATCCGCTACTACCAGGCCTCCTCGTCCGAGCAGTACGGCAAGGTCGTCGAGACGCCGCAGGTCGAGACCACGCCCTTCTACCCCCGCTCGCCCTACGCGGTGGCCAAGGTCGCGGCCCACTGGATCACGGTGAACTACCGAGAGTCGTACGACATGCACGCCTCGTGCGGCATCCTGTTCAACCACGAGTCGCCCCGCCGCGGCGAGACGTTCGTCACCCGCAAGATCACGCGGGCGGTCGGCCGCATCAAGATGGGGCTGCAGGACAAGGTCTTCCTCGGCAACCTCGACTCGAAGCGTGACTGGGGCTACGCGGGCGACTACGTGAAGATGATGTGGATGATGCTCCAGCAGGACACGCCGGACGACTACGTCATCGCCACGAACCGCACGATCACCGTTCGCGAGTTCGCCGACATGGCCTTCTCGCACGCGGGGCTGAACTTCGAGGACCACGTCGAGTTCGACCCGCGGTACCTCCGCCCCGCCGAGGTTGATCTGCTGCTCGGCGACCCAGCGAAGGCCAAAGCTCAGCTCGGGTGGGAGCCCGAGACCTCGGTCGAGGAGCTGGCTGCCATGATGGTCGACCACGACACCGAGCTCGCCTCCCGGGAGAAGACCCTCCGCGACGCCGGTCACGTGCTGCCCGCCTTCACCGGGCACGATCAGTGAACCCCGGGACGACGAGCTCATCCCAACCCGTCGCCGCCGATGTCTCCGCGGGTGCCGTGCGCACCGACACGAGCGCGCCGCTCTACATCACCTTCACGAACGCCGGCTCGCTCGACATGTGCATCAACCTGATCTACTCGCTCCGCAAGAGCGGCGTGCCGCTCGAGCAGATCGAGGTCCACGCGGTGGATCAGGCCTCCGCCGAGGCGCTGCGCGAGCTGTCCGTGCCGCTCGCCGACCGGCCGGTGGACGAGGGCGATGCCGAGTACTCGGCCTACTGGACCTCCGGCTTCGCCGCGATGATGCACGGCAAGATCCACTACATCCACGACACGCTCGTTGCCGGACGCGCCGTCGTGTACCTCGACTCCGACATCGTCGTTCAGCGGAGCATCGAGCACGCCATCGCCCGCTACAAAGACGACTTCGACATCCTCATCCAGACCGATGCGCTCGACGGCCCACCCGACTCCGAGCTGTGCGCTGGTTTTCAGGTTGCTCGGCCAACGTCAACGGCCATCGCGTTCTACCGGATCTGCATCGAGCGGCACCTCAAGCGGCGCACCGAGGAGCCGAACGAGGGCGATCAGCCCACGGTCAACCGCGTCTACCGCGAGCGCGCGACCTACCCGGAGCTGGCCGACCTCCGGCTTCGCGTGCTCGACGTCGACCAGTTTGCGCACGGCCAGGTGGCCTTCAAGACGTTCTCGCTCGCGTGGCGCACCGCGTCGCGCTTCCCACCCCTGGCGTGGCTCATGGCCCACGCCCCGCGGCGCGTGATGATCCATAACAACTACATTCGTGGACGCGAGAAGAAACTCCGGCGTTTCCGCCGCTACGGGCTGTGGTACGCCGAACGACCCGATGTGAAAGCGGTCATCGCCGGCCGAGCCGCCTGAACCCAGACCGACCACACCACCACCGAGCCTCACGACGACAAAGGACGGCACCAGCGCCGCGGTCACCATGCGAGTCGGCATCCTCACCTACCACCACACGCTGAACTACGGCGCCACGCTGCAAGCCTTCTCGACTCGCCAAGCGGTCGAACGACTCGGTCATCAGGCCCATGTCATCGACTTCCGCCACCGCAAGGCGGTCGCCATCGCGCGGGCGCAGGTCAAGCGCGCGCCGAGCCGGATCGAGATGCTCTCCAGGTTCATCGCCACGCGCCGGTTCATCCGCGATGAGCTCAACCTGTACCCCGCCAAGCACTTCATGGATGAAGGGCTGCTCCACCCCACGTGCATGGATCTTGACGCCGTGGTCACCGGGAGCGACGAGGTGTTCCGGATCGACGGCGTCCGCAACAACACCACGGTGTACTACCTCGACTTCCTCCCACCCGATGGACCCCGCCGCGTCTCGTACGCCGCATGCTCGGGCATCACCGAGGATGCAGACCAGCGCAACCGCCGCCTGAGTGATGTGCTCGGCGAGTTCCACGCGGTCTCGGTCCGCGACCACACCACAGCGGACTACATCGGCACGCTGCTCGGCCGCGAGCCCGCCCAGGTGCTGGACCCCACATTCCTTGCTGACTTCTCCGCGGTCACCACACCCCCCAAGGACAGATCGCCCTACCTGCTGGTCTACGGGCCGATGAGTCAACCCGGCGAGGGCCGGCTGGTCACGGCGCTCGCCGAGCGGCTCAATCTCCGCATCGTGGCAGCGGGGCACCGCCACGCCATCGCGCACCAGAACCATCTCGGCGCCTCGCCGCAGCAGTGGCTCGGCCTCTTTCAGCACGCGTCGTACGTCTACGCCACCTACTTTCACGGCGTGGTCTTCTCGATCATCAACCGCAAGCCCTTCGCCACTGTGCTGCACGAGGACAAGTGGCGAAAGATCGGCGATCTGCTCAAGAAATTCGAACTCGAGTCCCGCATCGTCCCGGCGGAGCAGGCCGAGCGGGGCGATGTCGGGATCGATCACCTGCTCACACTCGACTACGCCACCGCCGAACCGCACATCACCCGGTGGACAGACCAGTCCCGCGCCTTCCTCTCCGAGGCACTCGCATGACCGACCTTGTCAAAGAGCACACCTCCGACAAGCTGAGCGGCTACCGCACCGCGCACCGCTTCCGCCACTACGGCGAGTTCAGGACACTCGACGAATTCAAGGAGCTCCGCGCGTGGGCCAAGGAGCGCTCGCTGCCCGTCTACATTCTCGGCAACGGCTCGAACACCTTCTTTGCGCACTCCACCGTCAACTCGCTGGTCCTCGTCAACAAGATGCCCCGCGTTCTCGAGCCGATCGAAGGTGATCCAGGCCACCTTCGTGTGTCGGCGGCGACGCTCATCGCCACCATCCTCAAGCACTGCCGTGCGAACTCGCTCGACGCGCCCTATTACCTCGCCTCCGTCCCCGCATCCGTCGGCGGTGCGCTCGCCATGAACGCCGGCCGCGGGCACGAGCACAACCGCACGATCTACGACTTCTGCGAGACCCTCACGGTCCTCGATGAGGACGATCAACTCCACACGCTCAAGCACACCCAGGTGCCCCGTGCCTACCGCACCACACCCTTCACCGGTGTCAAACCGGTGCTGATCGTCGAGGCCACGCTCCGCTTTGAGTCCAAGCACCTCGAAAAAGACTTCATCGCCGAGCGCGTGGCCTGGTCGAAGACCTACCAGGACCATCGGGCACCCAACTGCGGCTCGGTCTTCAAGCGGTCTCATTTCCCGCTGCTCTGGAAGCTGCGCTACCTCCGCTACGGCAAGACTCGATTCAGCCGCAAGACGCTCAACTGGCTGCTGTGCGAGTCCAAGTCACCCACCGGCCTGCGCGTGCTCATCGCCACGGTCCGGATCATCCACCGACTCTTCGGCAAGAAGGCGGTGCCCGAGGTCATCATCGTCGAGTGAGTGCCCGCTCACCCGTTCGCGGCACGAGCCTGCTTCTGCATCCACCGCCACTGGAGCGTCACGCCATCCTCGAAGGACGTGGTCGGCCGAAACTCGAGTTCCGCACCGGCGCGCGAGAGATCCGCGTTCGTTCGCTCCACATCGCCGGGCTGCATCGGTTCCTGACGGATGTCGGCCTCTCGACCGACCACGCGCTCGATCGTCGCGATCATCTCACGGAGCGACACCGGCTCGGAGTGCCCCAGGTTCCAGATCCGGTACCCGTAGTCCGGGATCCGATCGAGCGCGGCGCACACGCCCGCCACGATGTCCGCGATGTACGTGTAATCGCGGCTCGTCGACCCATCGCCGAACATGCGGAGCGGCTCGCCCGACGAGACGAGCCGCAGAAACTTCGAGATCGCCAGGTCGGGCCGCTGCCGCGGTCCGAATACCGTGAAGAAGCGCAGGCACGCCGTCGGCATGTCGGTCAGATGGTGATGGGTGTGCGCGATCAGCTCGCAGGCCCGCTTGGTTGCGGCGTACGGGCTGATCGGGAACGACACATCATCGTCCTCGCTAAAGGGCACCTTCGTGTTGTTGCCGTACACCGAGCTGCTCGACGCCATCACAAACCGCTCGCACCCTGCGGCCCGCGCCGCCTCGAGCACCACCTGCGTGCCGAGTACGTTGGCCGTGGCGTACCCACTCGGGTCCTCGATGCTCGGCCGGACGCCCGCCTTGGCCGCCAGATGCACCACCGCACTCGGCGTGTGCTCGCCGAACACGCGCGACATCGCCGGTGCATCGGCGATATCGGCCTCGATGAAGGTGAACGAACCCGAGAGGCCACCTCCCGGGAATCCGGGCAGATCCTTGCTCAGCATCGCGGCGAAGGGCGCACCGCCCCGCTCACCGAACGACCGCACCGCCGCCAGGTTCGCCCGCTTGAGCGACTCGTCGTAGAAGGGGTCGAAATTATCAACGCCGATCACCCGGATCCCACGAGGCACGAGCGCCTCGCACACGTGCGAGCCGATGAACCCGCACGCACCCGTCACCAACACCGTTGATCCACGCTCGATCGCCGCCATCGCTCACACACCACCGTTCTTCAGCCGATCTCTAGGTGGTTCGAGTGTACCGTGACGCCAGCCGCCCCTGAGGCACCCCGATGCACCAGTCGACCAGGCTCATCATCAACACCATGGCCCTCATCGGGCAGACCATCATCACGGTGGCGCTCTCGCTCGTCGTCACCCGGATCGTGGTACAAGAACTCGGCCTGACCGACTTCGGCATCTTCGCCGCCATCGGCGCCACCACCGGCCTCATGATGATCGTCTCGAACGCGATGACCGACTCGTGCGGCCGCCATCTCTCCCACGCCGTCGGCGCCAACCGGGACGACACCTTCCAAGAAGTCTTCAACACCGCGCTGGCGATCTACACCGCCGCAGCGTGCGTCATCCTCGCCCTGTCCGCGATCCTCGCGTGGCCGCTCGTCCGCGTTCTCACCATTCCGCCCGAGCGCGAGACCGCGGCAGCGATCGTCCTCATCACCACCGGACTCCGCTTCGCCATCATCACGGTCCAGTCACCCTTCAGAGCCGCCACGATCTCCCGCCAATACCACACCATCATCGCCGGCATCACCACCATCCAGGGCTTTCTCCGACTCTTCGCCGCCCTCCTGCTCATCGTCGCACCGATCGACCAGCTCATCATGTGGGCCGCCTTGCTCGTCGTCGTCGACATCACGCACACCCTGGCCATCATCGCCGCGACCTGCCGCACCAACCCGCTCACCATCCCGAAGCCGGGGCTCATCCGCCGCCGCATGATCCGCGAGCTCGTCGCCTTCGGCGGGTGGCAGCTGCTGGGCGCTCTGTCCTGGCGGCTCCGCATGCAGGGCGCACAGATCGCGGTCAACCTGCTCTTCACGCCCGCCCACAACGCCGCCTATGGACTGGGCACCCAGGCCGCCGGCTACCAGAACCTCCTCGCCAAACCCATCGGCAAGGCCGTTCAGCCGGCCATCACCGCGAGCCACGGCGGCGAGGCGCACTCCCGCCTCCGCTCGCTCATCCTCGTCGCGGACAAGTACACCTTCATCTTCTCCGTGATCCTGCTCGTCCCACTCCTGCTCGAAACACCCACGCTGCTCTCGCTCTGGCTCGGGGCCGAGCGCGCCGCCGAGCTGGCCGCGGTCTCCGTGCTCGATATGACGCGGCTGATCGCGCTCGTCATCGCCCTCCAGGCCCTGACCTCCGGCTTCATCTTCGGGATCAACGCCACCGGCAAGATCGCCACGCTCGCGCTCGGCACGCTCGTCATCGACGCCTCGACACTGGCCCTCGGCGTCGCCTCGGTCGCGATGTTCGACTTCGGTGTCGTCACGATCCCCGCAGCCGCTGTCCTCGGCATGGCCGCGCACGCCATTTTTCGTGCCACCCACGCACAACGCGTTCTCGACCTGCCCGCCACCACCTGGCTCCGCCGCACCGCACTCCCCGCGATGCTCACCTTCATCGTGGCCCTCGCCGCGGGCTTCGCAGTCCTCGCGATGGTCCCGGAATCGATGCTCCGGCTGCTGCTCACCACGATCGCCGCCGGGTGCGCCACGGTCGGCTTCGCGTGGCTCGTTGCGCTCGAGCCCTGGGAGCGCCAGAACTTCGTGAACTTCGGCACCGGCGCATGGAACAAGCTGCGCTCGGTGCTCGGCCGCTCCCACCCCACGCCCGGCCCCGGCTCGTAGCCTGTCCCCATCGTGCGACAGTCCACCACGCTCGTCGTCAACACGCTCGCTCTCGTCGCGAACACCCTCTTCGCCACCGCTGCGGCGCTCGTCGTCACCCGCCTGCTGCTCGAGACGCTGGGTGGCATCGACTTCGGCCTCTTCACCGTTGTGGGCGCCACCGCCGGCTTCTCCATGATCCTGGCCAATGCCCTGGCCGACTCCGCAGGACGTCACCTCGCCCACGCGGTCGGGCGCGATGATGCCAATAGCTTCCGCACCACCTTCAACGCCGCCCTTGTCCTCTACTCCGCGCTCGCCGCACTCCTGGTCGCGCTCGGCCTCGCGATCGGCCCGGTCATCGCCCAGCTTCTCGATGTGCCGGACGATCGCGTGGCAGCGGTGCGGTGGGTCTTCGCTCTCACCTGCGCCTCGCTCGCCACCGCCACCATCGTTACACCGTACACGGCCGCCGCCGAGGCGCACCTGGTGCACTACCTCAAGGTCTGGGCCACTCTCGCCCAGGTCACCCTCCGGCTCCTGTTCGCGCTCGTGCTGTTCATGGTCCCTGGCGATCGCCTGGTGATGTGGGCGGCGCTCGCCGCGATCGCGCAGGCCGCCAACGGCGCCACCATTGCGATCCTTGTCCTCAGAAGGATCCCCGACACGCGGCAGCTCCCACGCGCGCCGGCGCGAGCCGACATCGCGCCGCTCTTCGGCTTCGGCGCCTGGCAACTGCTCGGCTCGCTCTCCTGGCGGCTCCGCATGCAGGGTGTCCAGATCGCACTGAACACCCTCTTCGGTCCCTTGATCAACGCCTCGTACGCCGTCGGCGTGCAGCTCGCCGGCCTGCAGTCCTCGCTCTCCACCTCCATCGGCCGTGTCACCAACCCCGCCATTATCGCCAAACACGGCGGTGAGAAGCACGATCAGATGTACCGGCTGATCGTGCTCACCACCAAGTACACCACCGTGTTCGCCGCGATGCTCGCGGTCCCCATCATCGTCGAGGCGCCGGCCATCCTGGGCCTCTGGCTCGGCGCGGAACGAACCGCCGAACTGCCTGTGCTCGTGCCGCTTGTTCAGCTCATCTCTCTCGTCATCCTGGCGATGTCGATCTCGCAGGGCTACGTGTTCGCGATCAACGCGACGGGCCAAATCGGCGTCTTCACGCTCGCCACGATCGGCATCGACCTCGGAGCTCTTGTGCTCCCGATCGTGGTGATCCTCGCTAGCGATCTCGGTCCAACCACCATGCCCATCGCCGGCATCCTGGGTGCCGCCGCCCACGCCGCCTTCCGCTCCATCTACGTCGGACGAAAGGTCGGACTGCCGCCCATCCTCTGGCTCCGCGCGAGTGTCATCCCCGCATCAACCGCCACCGCCGCGGCAGCGCTCGCAGCACTCGGTATCGCCGCCATGCTCGAACCCACGCTCTGGCGCCTGCCCCTCACGGCAGCCGGTAGCACCGCAGCCCTGCTTTCAACCTTCTGGTTCCTGGGGATGCGCACCGACGAGCGTGCCCGCTTCGCGGAACTGGCCGCGGCGCCGATCCGTCGACCGCACCGGTGAGCGGCCCGAGCCCGCTCACACGGCGTGCTTCTGAAACACGAACAAGCCCGCGCCCCACTTCAGCCCGAACGTGTCCTTCGCCGCTTCGCCGCGCGGATCGACATCCGGGTGGATCTCGTCGTCATCATCGATGTAGGCGAACGCCTCGATCGACATCGCCTCGCCCACCATCTCGTTCACGATGAACGGCAGGCTGAACACTCGGTGGGCGTCGAACTCGATCCGCTGCCGAGCGCCGATCGGCACCGCGAAGTAGAAACGCCCACCCGGCTGCACCATCCGCACCAGGTTGTCCCACCCCTTCCGCCACCCGTCGTACTCCACGGGGTCGCCGTACCGGCCGAGCCCGAAGTGCTCGAGCGCGTGCAGGCACGAGAGCGAGGGCGTGCTCTCGACGAGCGACTCGTCGAGCTGCATCAGGTCCGCGGTGCGAAAGCTCATGTTCGCAGCGGACGATCGCGTCGGCCGGATATCGAAGATCTCGATCTCCATGAACGACGCCACGTGCGCACAGAACCCGCGAACCGACGAACCGACATCGACATGCCGCTCGGGCCGCGCTCTGAACAACTGCTGCGCGGCCCAGAGGTCCATGTGGAAGTACGTGCCGACGGGCTGCCCGCCGGGATCAAACCGGTCCTTCAGGCACGGATAGATCTTGCCAAGCGGGAAGTCGAGCGGATCGCCCATCGCCTCCTTGCTCGCCATCTGCCGACGAAGCTCGGACCGGTTGCGCAAGAACGGCGACAGACCGCGGATGTTCTTGACCATCGCGGTGGTGTCGACACCAAGGAGATGCAACGCGTTCTTGAGTTTGCGCACGATCTCCTTATACCCCCGGCCCAAGGGCCTCGCCACCGATGGACACCTCCTCCGTGAGCACCCGTATACTCCGCCGCCCACCGGGACACGTCACCCATGTCAACACCCACCATCCTCTATGTTGCCCACCGCTCCGACTACGGCGATCCGGCCCTCGGCACGGGGTTCGAGCACCACAACTTCTTCGACACACTTCACAGGATGGGCCTTCCCATCTTGTACTTCGACATCGGCGAACTCGTGCGCACGCACGGCCGCGCCGGCATGAACCGTCGCCTCGCCGAGGTGGTCAAGGCCGAGACCCCAGATCTCATGTTCACCGTTCTGTACAAGGACGAGTTCGACTTCGACACCGTGCGGTCGATCTCCGAATCAGGCGACACTGTCACCTTCAACTGGTTCTGCGACGACCACTGGCGCTTCGACAACTATTCCAACCAGTGGGCGCCCTGCTTCCATTGGGTTGCCACCACCGCCGACTCCGCGGTCCCCAAGTACGCGGAGATGGGGTACGAGAATCTCATCCGCGCCCAATGGGCCGCGAACCCCTTCACCTACCGCAGGCCCGACCCGTGCCCGCTCGAGCACGATGTCACCTTTGTCGGCCGGACCTACGGCGAGCGGGGCAAGATCATTCAGATGCTGCGCAACGAAGGCTTCAACGTGCAGCAGTGGGGGCCCGGCTCGCTCAACGGCAAGCTCGAACAGGATCAGATGATCCGCGTCTTCGCCACCTCGCGCATCAACCTCGGCCTCTCCGGCTCCGGGGCCCCACCCGCCACGGTGGCGCAGTTCACCAAGGTCCACACCGGCCGCATGCTGCGAAAACTCGGCCTCCGCCGCGCTGCCTCCAAGGCAAAGCGCTTCATTACGGGCCCGCCCAAGGCTCACGATCCGAGCGCACCCTCCGAGTTCGTCGAGCAGATCAAAGGACGCGACTTCGAGGTCCCCGGTGCCGGCGGCTTCCATCTCACCGGCCGCCCGCAGGGTCTCGAGCGGTACCTGGCCGATCGGACCGATGTCGCGCAGTACGACTCACCCGCTGATCTTCTCGACAAAGTCCGCTACTACCTCGACCACGAGGACGAGCGCGCCGCCATCGCCGATGCCGGCTACCGCCGCGTGCACGCCGAACACACCTACGTGCACCGCTTCGTTGATGTCTTCAAAGCGGTCGGCCTCAACACGCCCGAGGCGTCGCACTACCTGGCGTCACCCGAAGGCAGCCCCGGCTCGGTGACCAACATCACGTAGCGAGCGCCGCCACAAGGCGTTCCCGGCCACCCTCATCGAGTCCGCCCTCGGGGGTCGTCTCCACGATCATCTCGGGCCGCTCCGGGTACATCTGCTTGCCGAGCGTCGGGAACCACACGCTCGGCCGCTCCGAGAGCAGCCCCGCCCACAGGCTGAAGCTGCTGTTGCCCGTGCCGATCAACGCGTGCCCTCCCGCCAGAAGCAAGATGTCCGCCACCGCGTTGTTCCGCGGCGCCCGCTCCACGTTCGGCTCGCCCAGCACGTGCGCGATCTCGTGGTCCTTCCCGTCCGAGAACACCACCGCCCGCAGATCCTCACCAACCACCGACCGCACCGATCGCAATGCTGACACGTACCACTGCTCGTTCATCACCCAGATCGACTCGCGGTACACATCCTTCCGCTCGCCATCAGGGATCACTTTCTTGTCGCCCCGGCGCACATGCACCGCGATGTACGGGTCCTTCGCCCACCCCGTGTGCGCACGCTCGAGCGTCCGCCGCGTGCCCGCCGACAGCATCCCCATCAGCCCGTCGAAGATGATCCGTCGAGACGCCGGCGCATCACCGTCGAAGAAGTTGTCACCCCACTCCGGGAACCGGAAATCGACCACCACAGGCCGATCACCCGCTCCTCGGGCCGCTTCGAGCGCCCCCTCAGCATCGGTGTGCCCGAACCGCTCCGCCGCCGCCAGGATCGCACGCTTGCGCGAGCTTCCGATGGCATCACGCCGGTCGAAGAGATTGTGATAGAACCGCCAATCCCGCTCCAGCCGCAGAATCGGGCCGATCTTCGGCTGCGTCCACCGCGCCGCCAGCATCCCGCACCCCTCGTGGGTCCGGCGGAACACCTCCGCCCGAGCCCAGGGGATCAGCAGGTTGCCCAGCCCGAAGCTCGGTAGATCAGGATGAGCGAACAGCGGACGCGTCACGACGACCTCCTCGGTGCGGCCCCCTCCACCGCGCCGCTACCGTACCCGCCATGACCACCGGCGAGCACGATCCGCCGACCATCCAGATCGCCCGCCCTCGCACGCTCACCGGCATCTGGCCCGATCTGCTCGCCCACACCGGCCGTCGGTGGGGCCGCCCCTGGCCGGTGTACGCCGCCCGGCTCCTGTTCACCGCCCTCTGGCACTCGGGCTTCCATCTGGCGCTCGCCCACCGCCTCGCGGCCGCAGCACGCAAGCTCGGACTCATCCCCGTCGCCGCGATCATCGACCGCCTCGCCTACCACTGGTACCACTGCATCATCCCATCCACCGCCCGGATCGGTGGCGGGCTCTTCATCCCGCACGCCCTCGGCATCGTCCTCAATAAGCACGCCAGGCTCGGTGAGTTCGTCACCCTCCGCCAGTACACCCAGATCATCGACGTTCAGCGGCCCGGCCAGGACGCACTCGTCGGCGACCACGCCAGCTTCGGTGCCTTCGCCACCGTCATCCGCGGTGGTACCGTCGGCGAGCACGCCCTCGTCGCCGCCAAGGCCCTCGTCACCAAGCACTGCCCCGCCAGGCACCTCGCCCGGGGCATCCCAGCCGAGTTCACGCCGCTCCGACCCGGGCACCAGACCTACGAGGGCGCCTGGTTCGAGTAAACCCGAGCCCACCTTCTGGTCCATCCCAGCCCTCCGCCGGCCGATACAGTCCATTCAGGCCCCCCGGCACCCGCGGAGACGCGATCGCATGCAGACCATCCTCGCACTCGCCTTCTGGCTCGTCGCGGGCGTGGTCTGTCTCTACGTCGCCCACCGCTACTTCTCTCGCAAGTCCGAACTCTTCACCGGGCTCCACCTCTTCCTCGCCGGGATGGTCTTCTTCCAACTCATCAACTCCGCGCCCGTCATGCACCGGCCCTACGGCGAGGAATACACCGTTCAGCACCCCGTGGAGGCCGGGTCGATCTTTCTGGTCTGGAACATTCTCTTCCTCATCTTCTTGATGCTGGGCTATCACAAGAGCTTCGGCGCCACGGTACTCGCCGATCGCGTCCGCATGCCCTCCAAGGTTCCGACCGACACCCTCCTGCTCCTCTGCACGCCGCTGCTCATCGCGATGGCCTACGCCCTCCGCGCCGTGAACATCAACTACGTCGCCGCCCTCACCTCGATGGTCGGTCTCGCGCTCGCCTCGGCTGCGGCCGGCATCGCCGGGTGGACCATCGCACGGAACTACCTCAACCCCGTCTACTACATCGTGGGTGCGCCCATCATGGCAGCGGCCGCGTACATCTCCGGCATCGGCGAGTTCAGCCGGCGGCCCATCCTCTCCGTGGTCATCGCCATCGGCTGGGGCATGTACTACGGCCGCTTCCGCGAACTCAAACCGCTCACCGCCGCCCCGTACATCGCCGCGGCCGCGCTCGCGGGCGTCATCGTAGTCGGCGCCTTCACCATCGGCGGCCGAAGCCTCACGGGTCTCACTCAACTGGTCAACCCCGCTGCCGCCACCGAGGCGATCGAGTCTGTCGTCGTGTCCGACTACGCGACCGCGCGGTACGCCATCTGGCTCATCGATCAGAACTACATGCTCGACCGCGAGTTCAAGCTCCACCCCTTTCAGAGCATCTGGTACACCTTCGCCTTCCCCATCCCACGCGCCCTCTGGGACAAGCCGTACCCCGTCTCGACCTACATCGCTGACTGGGCCGACC
Organism: Planctomycetota bacterium; assembly: GCA_038747915.1. Lineage (GTDB taxonomy): Bacteria > Planctomycetota > Phycisphaerae > Phycisphaerales > UBA1924 > JBCDAP01. The sequence continues at coordinate 17,765 of JBCDJJ010000013.1, forward strand.
GCGAGGGCGTCAAACGCGGGCGTGGGGGTGTCACCAGCCCCGTCGGCACCGTCGGCAACGCCGCCGCTGAGGGTGGCACCATCGCGGTCATCGTCTATGGGCTGTTCTTCGGCGCACTGCTGCGGTTCTTCGACCACATCATCCGCCGCAACCCCCACCAGCCGCTGGTCATCCTCGCGATCGGCTCGACCATGGGCCAGGCCTTCGGCATCCCGCGCGGCGAGACCGCGGTCCTCACCTTTAACTTCCTTATGGGCACCGCCGGCTCGCTCGTCATCCTCACCCAGATGACCAAAATCATCGCCCGGTACCTGCCCACCACGACGAACGCGGACACCACCTACACGCCTTCGACCACACCCGCCGGCCCAGCACTCGACACCGAAGACCACACCCCAGAACCGTTCGACGACCACTCGAGTAACTTCGGCGCCGGCGCCGCACTCCCACGCACCATCCAACATGCCGAACCCGACACCCCACCGGCCGAGGCCCCGCCCGACTCAGCACTCACACCCAACTTCGGCGCCGGTGAGGCCACCCAGCATCCGGCAGAGGAGCGCCAGAAGATCGACGAACACCAGCACGATCCGCGGCTCGACTGGGGCGCGCAGCCATGATCACCACGCACCAAGACGACGAACACCCGCTCTTCTCCGTCTGCATCCCCGTCTATAACCGAGCCGACCTCGTCGCCCGCACCATCGACTCGGTCCTGGCCCAAACACTGAGCACCTACGAGATCGTCGCCGTTAACGATGGGTCCAAGGACACCTCACTCGATGTCCTCCGGACCTATGAGCCGCGCATCCGCGTCATCGACCAACCCAACAAGGGCCTCGCCGGCGCCCGCAACACCGCCGCCGCCCACGCGGTCGGGCGGTACCTCGTTTTTCTCGATTCCGACGATCTGTTCTTCCCGTGGTCACTCCGCACACTCGCCGACGCGATCGCGGCCTCGCGCCATGACATCAACACCGACCCCGCCATGGTCAGCGGCTACTTCATGCCCTTCGACGACGAGCACGAGCTCGCATCCGTCGAACCGCCGACCACACCCGCTATCCGGACATTCCCCGACTACCTCTCCACCCGAGCCCTCTCCACCGGCATCGCCCCCTCGGGCACCGCGATCCGCCGCGATCTCTTCCACGAGGTCGGCGGCGGCGAAGAGGTCCGTGTGATGTTCGAAGACGTCGAACTCTGGTTCAAGCTCGGCGGCTTCCCCGGGTACGCGCACGTCGACGACCCGCCCGTCGTCGCCTACCGAGTCGGCCACGCCCAGATGATGGGCAACATGCAGAAGCAGCTCGACGGCTACGCCTGGCTCCGCACCAAGGTCGACGCCGGTCAACTACCGCACCCCGATCGCGCCCACCAGATGCGGGACATCCTCGCTATCCACGCCAAGGGCTGTGCGGTCCGGTGCCTGCACGCCAAGGACCGCGCGCGCGGCCTCGCCTTCTACCGCAGAGCGCTGCCCGGGCTCCTCCGCACCGGTCAGTTGAAGTTCCTCGCCGCCTACCCGGTGTTGCTCGCCGTGGGCCGGGGCGTCGCGGCGCCCGCGATGCGCGAGCGGAAGAAGCAAACCGTCTCCGACGAGTAACCTTTCCGCTCGCCATGCCGGCCCTGCCACCCAAGCTTGTCGACCTCGCCCTGCGGCTGCCCATTGCAGCCCGATCGCGGTGGCAGCGAGCACGCCTCGCCCTCATGGGCGCCCACATCGGCCCACGTACCTGGCTCAATGGCATCGAGGTCCCGCGCAGCCCGTGGGACCTTCGTCTCGACGGCTGCTCGCTCGACCACGGCGTCATCTTGCTCACCACCGGTTCGCGCCGAACCGAAGCCGAGGGCGGACCACGCATCCGTATCCACAACGCCTACATCAACCGCTACACGATGATCGATGCCTCCGAGCACATCGAGATCAAAGACGGCGTCATGATCGGTCCGCACACATACATCACCGATCACGACCATGGCACCGCGCCCGATCTGCCGGTCATGAAACAGCCGCTCTCCGGCGCGCCGACCATCATCGAAGAAGGTGCGTGGCTCGGCGCCGGGGTAACCGTGCTCAAGGGCGTCACCGTCGGCGCGGGCGCGATCGTCGCTGCAGGCGCCGTCGTCACCAGGTCCGTCGACCCCATGGCGATCGTCGGCGGTGTCCCCGCTCGATTCATCAAATCTCGCCACGACCTGCCACCCGCCGGAGCACCACCGGCATGAGTGACTACGACGCCACCCTCGCCATCACCACCCATAACCGCAAGGAAGAGCTCGCCACTGCACTCGATTCGGCGATCGCCCAATCACTCGGCAGCCGGCTGCACATCCTCGTCATCGACGATGGTTCCTCCGACGGCACCTCCGAATTTCTTCGGTCTCGTTACGCACATCACCCCAACATCACACTCGACGCTCAGCACCCCGGTCTCGGCCTCATCGCCGAGCGCAACCGCTTCCCCGAACTCGCCAAGGCGCCCGTCATCGTCTCAATGGACGACGACGCCATTTTCCCCTCGCCGAAGACCATCGAACAAACACTCGATCTCTTTGCCCGCACCCCACGCGTCGCCGCGGTCGCGATCCCGTACATCGATGTGAACATCCAGCCCGACCACGTCCGCCAACGCGCCCCGGACAACACCGCCATCTGGGCCTGCGAGCAGTACCGCGGCACCGCGCACGCCATCCGCACCGATGTCTTCACCGCGGTGGGCCGCTACCGGGCCCAGCTCGTCCGCCAGGGCGAGGAGAACGACCTCTGTATCCGCCTGCTCGATGCCGGCTACATCGCTGCGCTCGGCTCGGCGGACCCCATCCACCACCTCGAATCACCCAAACGCTCCAAACCCGCGATCTACCGCTACACCGCCCGCAACTCGCTCTATTTCGCGTGGCACAACGTCCCCATGCCCGCGTTCCTGCCGCACTACCTCGGCTCCGGTGCCAAGCTCATGCTCGATGGCGTAGCGCACCCTGCACGTCTTGCGCCACGGGCCTCCGGCATCGCCCAGGGACTCCGCGACACCCTGCTCGGCCCCGAGCGCTCAGAGCGGCAGCCCGTCCGGCGCGCCGTGTACACACTCTCGCGACGCCTCCGGGCCGAGGGGCCGCTCCGCCTCGACGACATCGAGCCCCTCCTGCCGCCGATCACGCCGGCGCAGGACCGCACGATCACCCCGCGATCATGAGTCTGTGCGCACGCCCGATCAGCTCGGTGTTGAACCGTCTTGATCATCCCGCTCGAACACACCGTTCAGGTAGTAACCCGACATCACCACCGAGGCCAGCTCCGGCGACAGAAAGTGAATCAACCGCTTGACCGGGTTGGTCCGGCCACGTTTGTGTGTCGTCGATAGATTCCAGAGCGGTACCAGTTCCAGATGCAACGGCCTCCAGCCGCACGCCTCCGCGATATCTACGAACTGCCGAGAGGTAAAGAGCCCGATGTGCCCGACGCCTTCCCGCTGACTCCGGTACGCGTTTCGCCAAAACGTGCCGAAGCCTTGAATCAGTGGCTGTCGAACGAGGCAGTACGACGCGCGCTGCCGCACCGCTCGGAACATCTCCCACGGATTCTCGAGGTGCTCGAACACATCGACGAGCATCGCCACCTCGAACTCGCCCTCGGAGCCATCGAACAGCCGCTCGCGGAATTCGATCTGCGGAAAGTATGACCGGCCTCGCTCGATCGCGTTCGGTGAGATCTCATACGCAACCTGCTCGAACGAGATGCCCGCGATCCGCTCGCTCATCAGATCGCACACCGTCGCCAGCACCGACCCCGTGCCCGCACCGATGTCGACCACTCGAACGGGCCGGCGGTCACACGTCTTAAGTGCCGCCTCCATGCCAGGCAGTAGATCCCCAGCCTTGAGAGAACGCTGCGAATCCAACCAGTCCGCGTGTTCGGTCCAGTACCGCCCGCTGCGATACTGCGCTTCCGCCGTCTCGTCCATGGCCACCACCTCCGAAAACCCCGACTCGATGCTGCCAACCAAGCGAGAGCGGACTGTCTCCAACGCTCATGAAAACATTCTATTCGTCGCACGTACCCGGAACACCACCCCCGGCAGCGGGTATCGAGTTCCGCCGTACCGTGGCCGGTGGGGGCTTCATTGCCCGATGACGATCGGCTCGAGCAGCGCCGCCCACTTCTCGTACGCCGCATCACTCAGATGCACGCCGTCCTGCTGTCGCAGCGAGGGGTCCGTGCCCAAGGACGCGTGCAGGTCGACGACATCGATCGAATAGTGAGCCGCGAGTCGACCGATCTGCCTGTTGAGCTCCGAGACCGAGCCCGACGCCGGTGAAACCAGCTCGGGCACCGTCGTCAGCACGATCTCCGTCGCCGGGCTCACACGCCGGATCCGCCGAATCACGTTGTCGAGCACCATCGCCGACTGCATCGGTGATCGCCGCGTCAGCGTGTCGTTCGTCCCCATCAGCAGGATCAACTTCGCCGGCTCGCGAGCCGTAAACGTCTCCACCCGGTAGAGCAGGTCCTCCGTCGTCTCCCCACGGATCGCCATGTTCCGCGCCGCGACGTCCGGAAACCATCGCTCCACATCGAGCCCCGTGGTGAGGCTATCGCCGACGAAGAGCACCTCATCCTCAAGTACCTCGAGATCCGCCAGTGCCTCGATCCGCGCGACATAGGCCGCATCGATGCTCGGTCCCCGCAGCCCCGTATCCACACCGAGCCACCGGAGAGCGCCGGTCAGCTGACGCCGCTGCTTCAGCACCGTCACCCCCGCGAGCGACGCCCCGGCACAGATCGCCGCCGTCACCACGCTCGACACCAATACGACAACGACGTACCTCATGGTCAACCTCATCGAGTACCCATACCGCGCTCGCACCCCACGAGCCGCTATCCTCGATCGGCGGTTCACCGCCACCGACTCCAGACCGCTCACCCCCCGACCAGCGCGATCCATTCGTACCCGATCACCGCGCCACCACCAACGAGAGGCACACGCCGTGACCGACCAACACCCTATCCACGTCGATTGGTCCGCCGCACGCGTCATCGTCACCGGCGGCGCCGGCTTCCTCGGCGGCTTCGTCTGCGAAAAGCTCCGCCATCGCGGCGTCGCCGAAGACCGCATCTTCATCCCCCGCCGCGCCGAGTACGACCTCACCTCGGAGGCCGCCTGCCGCCGGCTCTACGACCAAGCCTTCGACGGCGAGCCCACCGACATCGTCATCCACCTCGCCGCCGAGGTCGGCGGCATCGGCGCCAACCGCGACAACCCCGGCCGATACTTCTTTGCCAACATGGCGATGGCCCTGCACCTCATCGAGCTCTTCCGCGAGAACGGCTTCGACACGCGCGACGGAGCGACCTTCGTCCAGACCGGCACCATCTGCGCCTACCCCAACCTCACCCCCATCCCCTTCAAAGAAGAGAACCTCTGGAACGGCTACCCGGAGGTCACCAACGCCCCCTACGGCGTCGCGAAGAAAGCCGCCTGGCAGATGCTCGACGCCTACAAACTCCAGTACGACATGCGGTCCGCGTACGTCCTCCCCGTCAACCTGTACGGCCCCGAGGACAACTTCAACCTCCACACCTCCCACGTCATCCCCGCTCTCATCCGCAAGTGCATCGAGGCCAAGGACGCCGGCGCCGACCACATCGAGTGCTGGGGCACCGGCTCGGCCAGCCGCGAGTTCCTCTACGTCGACGACGCCGCCGAGGGCATCGTCCGCGCCGCCGAGGTCATGACCGAGCCCACACCCATCAATCTCGGCGCCCAGTTCGAGATCACCATCAAGGATCTCGTCGAGCTCATCGTGAAGCTCACCGAGTTCCAGGGCGAGATCCGGTGGGACCACACCAAACCCGATGGCCAGCCCCGCCGGTGCCTCGACACCTCCAGGGCAAACCAGCTCATGGGGTGGAAGGCCCAGATGCCCTTCGAGGAGGGCCTCCGCCGCACCATCGAGTGGTTCTCCGCCCACCGCGAGACCGCCCGCCTCTGACACCGACAATCACCGTATTCCTGGCGTCGATCGCAACATGCGGGCACCCCGTGCGTTCATTCCGCATCTCGGCCCACTTTCGCGCTTGACCGTCACCACCACCGCCATCATCCTGCGAGCGGGAGGAGGCTGCGGCACCCGCTCAGCCGCTCGCACGCGCACTCGTCCACTTCAGGGGCTCCCCAGGTGAAGATCCTCGTCACAGGCGGAAGCGGTTTTATCGGGTCCTACTTCTACGACCTGCTGCTCGAAGACGGCCACGAGCTGGTCATCCTCGACCTCATCGAGCCCGGCTTCGACGCCCCCCGCGCCACCTACCTCAAGGGCGACATCCGCGACCACGCCGCGGTCCGCGGCGCCATGCAGGGGTGCGACTACCTCCTCCACCTCGCCGCGGCCCACCACGACTTCGGCATCGAGCGGCCCACATACTTCGACGTCAACGAACAGGGCATGGCCGTCCTCGCCGAGGTGATGGACGAGCTGGGTGTCCGCAAGTGCTGCTTCTACTCCTCGGTCGCGGTCTACGGCGATGCGCACGAGCCGCACCACGAGGACTCCGGCAAGCAGCCCAACAACCACTATGGCGAATCCAAGCTTGCTGGCGAGGTGGTGCTCAAGCAGTGGGCCGAGAAGGGTGAAGGCCGCTCCGCCATCGTCATCCGCCCGACCGTCACCTTCGGCCCCCGCAACTTCGCCAACATGTACTCGCTCATCCGCCAGATCGACTCGGGCAAGTTCGTCCAGGTCGGCAAGGCCGACAACATCAAGAGCCTCTCCTACGTCGAGAACATCATCCGCGCCACCACCTTCCTCATGGCCCGCCAGCACGAGCTGCCGCCCTTCGATATCTACAACTACATCGATAAGCCGGACCTCACCTCATCCCGAATCACCGAGGTCGTCTACGAGGCCCTCGGCAAGAAAAAACCCGGCTTCGCGGTGCCCATGTGGCTCGCGCAACTGCTCGCGCTGCCCTTCGACATCGTCATCAAGCTCACAGGCAAGAACCTCCCCGTCTCCTCGATGCGGATCAAGAAACTCTTCGCCGCCCGGACCAAGTTCGAGTCCGACAAGATCCTCGCAGCGGGGTTCGAGCCGCCTGTGCCGCTCGAAGAGGGCATCCGCCGCATGGTCAAGTGGTACCAGGCCGGTGGCAAAGATCAGGAGGCCGTCTGGCACCTCCCGCCCGCCGAGGTCGTCCGTGCGGAGAACAAGCCCATCGCGCAGACCGCGTCGAACCCCGCCCACGCCTGAGCGGATTACGCCGTCGCCGGTGACGGAGTCCCGTCGCGTTTCGGCACCGGGCCGATGTCCTCCGCCCATGCACCAGCGAGGATGTCCGCGTACCGCGAGGCACACACTTCGAGTGTGTACCGCTCCTCGAACAGCTTCCGCGCCCGCTCGCCCTGCTCTGCGCAGTGCGCCGGATCCGCCATCATCCGCCGGATAATCAGCGCCAGATTCTCCGCATCACCAAGCCGGAACCAGTACCCCACATCCCGGCCCTGTACGAGCGAGCGCAGCTCCGACCGCTCCTCCGACAACGCCAGGATCGGCTTGCCCACCGCGAGCGACGAGTACAGCTTGCTCGGAAAACTGATCCCCTCGATCCCGTGAGTGATTGTCACGAGCGACGCGTCGCACGCGTTCAGCGAGTCGTTGAGTGACTCGAACGGCTGATACGGCAACAGCAGCGTGTTCTCGAGCCCACGACGCTTGATCTCCGACTCGATCCAGTCGCGCTTCCCGCCCGCACCCACGAACACCAGGCGGAATGCCTCACCCTTCAAGAGCTCCGCTGCGTCGAGCAGCGTCTCGAACTCGTAGTACAGCCCGAGGTTGCCCGAGTAGAGCACCGTGAACGGCTCGACCAGACCCTGCGCCTTCGCGAACTCGGACTCCAACTTCGGCACGGGGAACAGCTTGGTCCCATCCGCCCAGTTCGGCACCACGTGCACACGCTCGCGCGGCACCGCGTACGTGTCGCAGATCAGATCCTTCGCCCGCTCGCACAGCACGATCGTCGCCTTCGCCCGCCGATAGCTCAGCCGGTTCACGAAGTGCCACACCCGATCGATCACGCCACCCTCGCGGATCGTCCCCACCCACACCGCCATCTGCGGGAACGCATCGTGCAGCAGCATCACGTACGTATGGCGCCGGATCATGCTCGTCAGCGCACCGATGATCCCAAGGAACGGCGGGTTCGTCGTGTACAGATAGACACGCCGCCGCTGCGCCCGGAAGAACTGCCGAACCCCGAGCGGCACCATGAACGTGGCGTAGTTCGTGAGCCGCCCCCAGAGCCGGTCCTTCGAGAACCGCGTCGCCTCAAGTCGGCGCACGTACACACCATCGCGCCGTTCTCGCTGCGGCGCGGGCAGCCACGTCTCCGGCGGGCCGTAGCACGGCCGGCACGTGATCACACCCACGTTGAAGTCACCCCGCTGCGCAAGCTCCTCCGCCAGCTCGCTCAACAAGTGGCCCGTCGACGCCACATCCGGCACGTAGTAGTGATTCAGAATCACCAGCTGGACCCGAGGATCCACCTCGGGTGTGCCGCCCGACAGCGTCGGATCGTGCCGATCGGGGCTGCGCAGGATCCAGCTCACCATGACAGATCCTGCTCGTACCCATAGTCGACCAAGAACCGACCGATCACCGCCTTGTACCGCTCCTTCAGCTCCGGGGTGAAGTGATTCACCCAATCCCCCGCCACACCCTTGCGGAAGAAGCTCGTGCCGCTCTCCTGCCCCTGCCCCCGACCGGCGCTCAAACGCTTGAAGCTGTTCGCCTCCACAATCGCGGCGACCTCGTCGTCGCTCGCCCTCAACTCGAACAGGTCCACAAGCTTCCGCAGCGCAACGCAGGCATTCTCCAGCATCTCCTCGTACCGGAGCACCACGCTCGATTCTGGGTCTCGGTTCGCATCCCACGAGCGCACCCACGCCTCATACGCGGGCAGCGTCCGATCCGCGAACAACCCAAGCCCCTCCTCAATCGACCGCCCCGCATAGTGCGGATGTTCAGGGTGCCACGGCGTGTTGCGGACGTAAAAGAAGTTACTCACCGCCACATCACGCAGATCCCGGAAGAGCACCGCGTACCGCACACCCGAGTGCTGCAGCACCTCCACGTTGTGCATCGACCCATGCACGTGCATCTTGAGCAGCACCAGCATCTCGCCGAACCGCTCAAAGGTGTTCTGCGGCAGGTCATAGTCGTGGCTCCCCCCCGTTCGAAGCTCGTGCGAGGCCACATCCGGGATCATCACGTCGTGAAACCCCGGGAAGCTGCCCAGCATCCGCTCGAGCCACGTGGTCCCGCTCTTGGGCAGCCCGGCCACGAAGATCACCCGCTGAGGGTACCGATCGCCGTACTGGGCGAACCCGCGCCGGCACTGCCGCGCCTGCGCCGCGTACCGCGGCCCGACCGCGGCGCGCTTCGCCAGACGCGCCGCCGGCGGCGGCAGAAACGTCCGAGCCGCGTTTTCGAGCGTCTTCGTCAGCGACAACGCTGCCTCCACGGGGCGCACCACTGCGCGGCGAGTAGCATAACGGTCCAGAAATTCATCCCCCGACCCGCACACGAGCCCCCATACCACCGCGCCACGCGATGACCGACTCCACCCCGGCCACCGCCTTCCGACGATCCGCGTGGTCACCGCGCCAGAAGGTCGTCCGCGCCCTCTGGAGCACATTCGCCGTGCCGCTCTGGCGAATGCTCCCACCCCTCCGCGCCCCACTCCTGAGGCTCTTCGGCGGCACCATCGGGCGTCGGTGTACGCTCGCCTCGTCCGTCCACATCGAGATCCCCTGGAACATCACGCTCGGTGACGATGTGCTCGTGGCCGACCGCGTCATCTTGTACTCACTCGGCCCGATCACCGTCGGGAACGGGTGCGTACTCGACTATCGGACCCACCTCTGCGCCGGCACGCACGACTTCACCGACCCAAACTTCCCACTCCTCCGCCCCCCGATCACCATCGGCGCGAACTCCTTCCTCGGGGCCGACGTCTATATCGCGCCCGATGTCGAGATCGGCGAGGGCTCCCGCGTCGCTCCGCGCTCGAGCGTCCACAAGTCTTGCCCGCCCGGGTCGCACCTCCGCGGGAACCCGGCCAAACTCATCGAAGACCCGTCCGCGTGAACACCGCTGCACGCCAACTCGCCTGGACACTCCTCGGCGCCCCCGCCCTCCGCCTCTCCTACCACAACCTCTACGCATTCCGGCGCTGGCTCCTTCACCGATTCGGCGCCACACTCGGCGATCGGTGTCGTATCCGCTCCACCGCCACCATCGACCGCCCCTGGCTCGTCACCATCGGCGAGCGCGCCATCGTCGGCGATCATGCCCACCTCCGCGGCTCGTCCTCCATCCATATCGGCGACCGCACCACCATCTCCCAGATGGTCGTGCTGTGTACCGACGAACTGACGCACGACGGCACGTCCACCACCACGCCTATCCATGTCGGACACGACTGCTGGGTCGCAGCCGACACCCACGTGCGCCCCGGTGCGCACATCGCCGACGGCACCCTCGTCGGCGCCCGCTCGCTCGTCGAGGGCGAGCTGCCACCGTGGACCATCGCCGCGGGCGAACCCGCGCTCCCGCGTCGCCCTCGGCACCTCGCCGGCCGCTCGCCCGAGCACCCGCCCGCTCCAGTGCATCCGGCGGCCACCCCGTGACCACCCCGCTCGACATCATCATCCTCACCCACAACGAGGCGGCGAACCTCCCGCACGCGCTCGACTCCCTCACTGATGCCGCACCACGCGTCTTCATCGTCGACTCGGGCTCGACCGACGCCACGCCCGACATCGCGCGCGCACACGGCGCCACACTCGTCCACAACCCCTGGCCCGGCTACGCCGCTCAGCGGAACTGGGCCCTCGCCAATCTCCCCCTCGAGTCGCCGTGGACCATGTTCCTCGACGCCGACGAACTGGTTCTCCCCGAACTCCGCGATGAGATCGATGCACTCCTTGGTGGCGAGCCCGAGCACGCTGCGTACTACGTCAACCGCTATTTCATCTTCATGGGCGCGCGGATCCGACGGTGCGGCTACTACCCCTCATGGAACATCCGCCTCTTTCGCCGCGGTGTTGCCCGGTACGAAGACCGCGAGGTCCACGAGCACGTCATCGTTGACGGCTCGACCGGATATCTGAGCGGCCACCTCCACCACGAAGACCGCCGAGGCCTCGAGCACTACATTGCCAAGCACAACCGCTACGCCACACTCGAAGCCCGCGAGATCTTCAAAGAGCGGCACAATCTGAACACGCCACCGGACCAACACGGCAGGGGAGGGAGGAAAGCCGAGTCGCTCACCCGCTCCGTCGCCCTCCGCCGATTCCTGAAGAGGCGTGTGCTCCCGGCCATCCCCGCGCCGTTCTTGTTCCGCTTCCTCTACATGTACATCCTCAAGCTCGGCATCCTCGACGGCCGCGCCGGCTTCCACTTCTGCACCCTGATCGCCGCCTACGACCTCTTTGTCTCCCTCAACCTGAAAGAACTCGAACGCCTCGCCCGCCAGCACGACCCACAGACCGCCCTCGAACACGCCCGCCCGAGCACCGGCCTCGCCGAACACACACCATGAGCGCAACACCCTCCACACGACACCGACGCTGAACCGACGAAGTCAGTGAAGCGCCTGGCAGGCATCGCCATCCCCGACCCATGCCCCCCACCCCGAACCAACCCAACGTCACCGACACCGACCTCGCCCGCGCCCGCTCCCCATACACGACCAAGGAAAAGGTTGCCCGTGTCCTCTGGTCGCTCCTCGGGGCTCCCGTCTTCCGCCTCACTTTCCACAACTGGTACGCGCTCCGCGCCGCCCTCCTCCGCCTCTTCGGCGCGACCATCGCGGGGCACGTGCGCCTCCGCCCGTCCGTCCGCATCGAGCAGCCCTGGAACCTCACCATCGGCCCCAACACCGCGGTCGGCGACCGAGCCATCCTCTACTGCCTCGGCCCGATCACCCTGGGCCGCAACGTCTCCATCTCGCAGCAGGCCCACCTCTGCGCCGGCACGCACGACCACACCCACCCCGACCTCCCACTCCTCCGCCCGCCCATCACCGTCGAGGATGAGGTCTGGATCGCTGCCGACGCCTTTGTCGGACCAAGCGTCACCGTGCGCACCGGCGCGGTGGTCGGCGCCCGAGCCGTGCTCGTCAAAGACGCCGACCCCTGGACGATCTATGCCGGTAACCCAGCCCGCCCCATCAAGCCCCGCCCCACACCGAACCAGTGACCGGTAGTGGGAGCGTCTCGTTCCCACGAACGCAGCACTCAAAACACCGATGCTGAACCGACGAAGCCGGTGAAGCGTCCAGCACCCGCGCGCACACGCCGCGCCGCTACACTGCTCGGCCGGTCGTCCGACCGTGACCCGAACACACACGTTCCACCCCTGCAACCCCTCCAGAGCGAGCTGCGATATGTCCCACCTCATCACCCCTCACGGCGGAACGCTCGTCAACCGCGTCGCCGACTCGGCCCGTGCCGCCGAACTCACCGCCGAGGCCGCTTCACTTCCTCGCATCGATCTCTCCGCGAAGCAGTCGTGCGATGTTGAGATGATCGCCATCGGCGCCTTCTCCCCGCTGACCGGCTTCATGGGCGAGAAGGACTTCCGCTCGGTCATCGACTCGATGAAGCTGACCTCTGGCGACATCTGGCCGATCCCGATCACCCTCTCGGTCGCCGAGGGCACCGCCAAGGCCAGCGACCGCGTTGCGCTCTACGCCAAAGACTCCGGCGGCAACGATGTGCTCCAGGCCGTCATGACCGTCGAGGAGACCTACGCCCACGACACCGCCAAGGAAGCCACGATCTTCTTTAACGCGCCGGGTGACGATGACGGGCAGCACCCCGGCGCCGAAGCGGTGAAGGCCGAGGGCCCGCTCTGCCTTGCGGGCCCGATCGAAGCGGTCACCGTGTGCGTGGACCCCAACGGCCCCGAGGCGTTCCTGGACCACCGCCTCACCCCCGCGCAGACCCGCGCCAAGTTCACCGAGCTCGGCTGGTCCACCGTCTCCGCCTTCCAAACCCGCAACCCCATCCACCGTGCGCACGAGTACCTCTGCAAGTGCGCCCAGGAGATCACCGACGGCATCCTGATCCATCCGCTTGTCGGCGAAACCAAGCCGGGCGACATCCCCGCCGATGTGCGCATGAGCTGCTACCAGACGCTCATCGAGAAGTACTTCGTCCCCAAGCACACCCTCTTGAGTGTCATGCCCGCTGCGATGCGCTACGCCGGCCCGCGTGAAGCGATCCTCCACGCGCTGGTCCGCAAGAATTACGGAGTCACCCACTTCATCGTCGGCCGCGACCACGCCGGAGTCGGCTCCTACTACGGCACCTACGACGCCCAGACGATCTTCGATCAGCTCGACCCCGCCAACCTCGCCATCGAGCCGCTCAAGTTCGAGCACGCTGCCTGGTCCCACACGGCCCAGGGCATGGTCTCGGGCAAGACCTTCCCCAAGCTCGAGGGCGACCAGGTGTTCCTCTCGGGCACCAAGGTCCGCGAGATGCTCAAGAACGGCGAGAAGCCGCCCGCCGAGTTCACACGCCCGGAGGTCGCCGAGGTTCTCATCAAGTGGGCCCAGTCCGCCTGATCACACCGCCCAGCCGCGGGGCACACTGATGCGCATCGTCCACTGCCTCCGCCGAGTGAAGCTCGAAGACGGCGGTGTGGTCCGCTGCGTGCTCGACCTCGCCGGTGCGCTGGCCGATGCGGGGCACGAGGTCACGCTCTTCACCGCCGATGCGTCCGATGTGCCGCACGAATGGCGCAAGTCGTCGACCGACACGGTATGCCCGCGCGTGGTCGAACTCCCGCTCGACGCCGGTCCGTCCGGCACGCTGGTGGCGGACACCGCCTCGCGCGCACGCGAAGCGTTCACCAACGCCGATATCGTCCACCTCCACACCGCCTGGTACTCGTCCAACCCGCCGCTGGCCCGCCTGGCCACGCAGACCGACACGCCCTACGTCGTGTCCATCCACGGCATGCTCGACGACTGGTCGATGGCCCAGCGGCACCTCAAGAAACGCCTCTACCTCGTCCTCCGCGGCCGCGCCATGCTCGAACGTGCGGCCTTCGTCCACTGCACCGCCGAGGCCGAGAAAGACCAATCACAACGGTGGTACCCCAAGGGCACCCCCCGCGTCGTCCCGCTCATCATGGACCTCGCACCCTTCGAGCATCTGCCCGGTCCGCACCTCGCGCGCGAAACGTTCCCTGATGCCTTTGCGAGTGGCACCGAGGCGCCGACGATCCTCTTCCTCTCTCGCCTGCACGAGAAAAAGGGCCTGCACATCCTGATCCCCGCGGTCGCGGCGCTGCACGCTGCGAACGTCCCCGCCACGCTCCTCATCGCGGGCACGGGCGAGCCCGCGTACGAGCGCCGGTGCCGGGCGCTCGTCGAGCGGCACAACCTGGCCGACCACTGCCACGTCCTGGGTCTCGTCACGGGTGAGACCAAGCTCTCCGTCTACCAAGCTGCGGATCTCCTCGCGCTCCCCACAGCGCAGGAGAACTTCGGCTTCGTCTGCCCCGAATCCCTCGCCTGCACCACGCCGGTCATCACCACAAAGGGCGTCGACATCTGGCCCGAACTCGAACGCAGCGGGGGGGCACTCATCGCCGGCGGCACCTCCGACGCCTTCGCCAAAGCCATCGCCGAACTCGCGAGTGATCCCGAGCGCCGCGCAGCGATGGGCGAGCATGGCCGCGACTGGGTCTTCGCCAACTTCGCCAAAGACGTCGTCCTCTCGCGCTTCGAGTCGATGTACCACGACGCGATCGGAGCGCGCCCATGACACCCGACGCCACCACGCCCGCACCACCGAGCGACGATCTCGCCGCCCAGCTCACCGAACTCTCGCCGCTCGACCCCGACAAGCCCACCTTCCTCGTCGCAGCCTCCTCCCCCTCGCCCTACCGCCTGTCCCAGCACCTGCGGTATGCCCGCGAGCTCACCGAGGTGAACCTCGTCTCCCTCTTCATCGATCACCAGAACTGGCAGCCGTGGTCGACCGACCTCCCACCGGAGATCCGCCCCCTCGTCGTCTCGCGCGGCACCGGCCAGAACCAGGGCGGCCCGCTCGCCAACCTCGCGAAGGGCACCCGTGTGCTCGAGGTGGTCGACCGGCTCGCACCCGTCGCGGTGCTGCTGACCGGCTACAACTCACTCGGCAAGCTCCGCATCCTCGACGGGCTGCGCACCCGCCGCATCCCCTGCATGCTCTTCGCCGACTCCAACATCGTCGCCGACAACGCGACAGGCCCCAAGCTCGCCCTCAAGAAGCTGCTCGTGCGGTGGGTGATCAACCGCACCGGTGCCCTCCTCCCCTGCGGCACCCAGGGCCGGCGATTCTTCGAGCGCTACGGCGGCCGAGCCGACAACATGTTCTTCGTCCCGCACGGCCCCAACTTCGACGAACTCGCCACCATCACCGATGCCGATGTCAGCGCTGCCCTCGCCAAGCACACCATCCCCGAGGGTCGTCAACGGGTCATCTACTGTGCCCGTATGGTCGAGGTGAAACGCCCCGACCTGCTTGTCGACGCGTTCATCGCGATCGCAGACGAACGCCCCGACCTCGACCTTGTCATGGTCGGCGATGGCCCGCTCCGCGAAGGTCTCGAGCACCGACTCCCCGCACCGATCTCGCCCCGTGTCCACTTCACAGGCTTCGTCAACGACGCCCGTGAGATCTACGCGCTGTACCGCGCAGCCGACCTCTTCGTCCTGCCCAGCAAATGGGAGCCGTGGGGCGCCGTCGTGCCCGAAGCCGTCGGGTGCGGGTGCGCCATCATCGCCTCCGATGCGGTCGGCGCCGCCCCCGACCTCGTCGAAGACGATGTCAACGGCTACCAGTTCCGCTCACAAGACCTCCGCGACCTGACCGACACACTCCGCAAGGCCACAGAGCCCGACGCACTCACTCGGCTCCGCGCGGGCACCAAGACGGTCCTCGAGCGCTACCGCACCACGCACGACTCGGTTATCAACATCCGCCGGGCCCTGCACCACGTCGGGGCGATCACCCCTTCGGAGCCCACGCCGTGACACTCCCCGACTTCCTCGTCATCGGCGCCATGAAGTCGGGCACCACCACGGTCTACCACGATCTGCTCACACAGCCGGGTGTCTTCGCCCCGCTCGACAAAGAGCCCGAGACGCTCTGCACCGACGAGGTCCTCACACCCACCGGCCTCGCAGCCTATGAGAAGCTCTTCAAGCCCTCGAAGCCGGGCGACCTCTGCTTCGAGGCGTCGACCGCCTACGCCAAGCTGCCCGACTTTGCTGGCATGGCCGAGCGCGCCGCCCGGCTCCGCGATGAGCACACCAAACCCACCAAAGCCGTCTACATCGTCCGCGACCCCATCAAACGCCTGATCTCACACCACCACCACGAATACTCAGAGCGCGCAATGCCCGCGGATGTCAACGAAGCGGTCGAGAGCTTCCCGCGCCTCGCCAACTACTCCAAGTACGCGATGCAGGTCGAGCCCTGGATCAATGCGCTCGGCCGCGAGAACGTTCACATCATCCTCTTCGAGCGCTACATCGCCGACCGGGCCGCGGGCCTGGCAGCCCTCTGCACCTTCCTCGGCCTCACGCCCGACCTCTCGACGCTCGACACCGCCCGCGCCTCCAATACCTCCGAGGGCAAGCCCGTCCACAACCCCTTCTCGCGATTCGTCGCGAACAACCCGCTCTACCGCGTTCTCATCCGCCACAAGCTGCCCGACTCCTGGCGCACCGGCCTCCGGGCACTCATCTCGAGCACCGCGCCGCCGCGGCCACCCGGACCATCGCCCGACACGATCGCCCGCGTGCGCACCGAGATCGAGGACGACATGCGCCGGTTCGCCGAGATCCTGGATGAGCCGCACCCAATCTGGCCCGCGCCTCACTCCCCACCAGGCTCGGGCAGCACCAGCTCCACATAAACCCCGTGGTGGTCCGAGCCGGGGATCGGCACCGTCCGCCACTCGCGCACGCGCACACCCCGCGACACCAGCACCGCGTCGATCGAGACCGACATGGGCCACGGCAGAGCCGATGGCCATGTGCCCGCGCCACCCCACAACGGCTTCGTCTCGACCAAGTCGAGTGCGCGCTCGAGCATCCGCCGGCGCGCGCCCGTGGGTGTGTCGTTCATATCGCCCGCGATCACGATCACCGGCGGCGCACCGTCTTCCTCTTCGACCTTCGCGGCAAAGGCCCTCACCTTCTCGATCGCATCCCGGAGCCGCTCCTGCCCCCTCGCCCACCGCTCCGGCGACTTGGGCGACTCGGGGAACGTCCCACCGAATACAAACGTGCCGAATGCACCGCGGATCTCCGCGAGCCGAAGCCGCCCACCAACCAGCGCACGACCCGGATTCGGACGCCTCGGCCATCCGGCCCATTGCTCGTGCTTGCTCAGGATCACCGCGAAGCCCGGCCCCGCGCGGTCGGGCACGTGCGCATGCGGCCAGCGCTCGCGCACCGACGAATCCGCGCGGAGCAGCTCCACCGTCTCCCAGTTCGGCTCCACGAAGAACGCCACATCCGGATCAAACTCTCGCAGGATCGCACCCATCTCCGGACCGATCGAGTTCTGAGGCCGCACGTTCATCGTGAGCACACGCACCACGCGTTCGGCGCTAGACCCCGCCGGCGCCGCTTCGGCGCGCGGCACACCCGCGACGCGACCAAGCCCAAGCATCGCAGCACTCACGCACACCAGCGCCGCCGCCCAACGCCGCGCCACCGAGGACGCGAGCGCACCGACCAGCACACCGATCACCGCCTGCGCCGTCAGCGCGAGCAGCAACGCTGTCACGAAGTACTCGTCCGGCGTCGGCACCAGCGCCGGCAACACAAGCGGACCCGACGCCGCCACCGCGATCACCCACACCACAACCGTCACAAGTACCGAGCGTCGCGTCTTGGCGACCTCGGCAGCACCGACCTCGGGACGCACAGACACCTGTCCCTCGCCGGTTGGCTTGAGTGATTCGGGGGGTGCAGCGGTCATGGGCTCTCCCAACCCTTGATCTTCGCCCGCTGCCAAAGCAGGGCGCCATGCTTCCACAGCGCCCCGCTGGAGGAGAGAGAGATTGCGTCGATATACGCGTTATCGGTTGATTCGTAAACCACTCTCATCACTTCTCTTTGAAAATCGGGCGTAACCGACAGCCTTTCCCCAGTTTCTTACCCTGGTTCGGGGGCACATTGTGCGCTCCTGCGCCCCAACCCCCTCAGAACAGGCCGTACACCACCGAAGCGCCGAGCACGCCCACCACCCCCGCGATGACCGTCAACGGGCCGCCGAACCGCAGATAGTGCGACCACCGGTACCCGCCCGGCCCCGCCACCATCAGGTTCGTCTGGTACCCGATCGGCGTCGTGAACTCCGCACTGCTCGCGATCGCCACGATCACCGCTACCGCGAGCACGGGCACGCCCGCCTCCTCAGCAGCCCCGACAGCGATAGGGAACATTAGTACCGCTGCAGCGTTGTTCGTCACAAAAGTGGTAAACACCACCGTCGCGACATAAATCACCGCGAGCAGCGCGATCGGTCCCCACGCCGACGCCGCCTCCACGAGCAGGTGCGCGATCGCGGGCGCCAGCCCCGTCTCACGCATCGCGGCGCCGATCCCAAAGGCCGACCCGATCACCACCAGCACCGGCCAGTCGATCGACCGGCGCGCCTGCGGCGCCGTGCAGCAGCGCGCCCCGACCATCAGCATCGCTGCACCGAATGCTGCCGGGAGCGTCCACGCTGCGCCACCGATCGAGATCGCGGCAACAAACGCCGTGACCACGCCGACCGCGACCCACCGCCGCTCGTGCCGCGGCGCCGCCGCATCGCCCACCTCGTTCACGAGATAAAAATCACCCGAATCCCGGTGCTTGCTCGCGAAGTCGCTCCCGGCTTCGAGCAGCAGCGTGTCGCCGGCGCGCAGCCGGATGTCGCCGATCTTGCCCTCGAGCTGATGCCCGTGCCGATGCACCGCCACCACCACCGAGTCGTACCGCGACCGCACACCCGCCTCGCGGATCGTCCGGTTGACGAGCGGCGAGCCGGGCGAGACCACCGCCTCCACTAGCTGCTGACCGGGCCGATACGCCTCGGCCTGCTCCTTCTCGACGCCGGTCGGCACCAGACCCTTGAAAGCCTGCAACTCCACCACAGACGTCAACGCCCCGACGAACACAAGCACATCGTTCGCGTGAATCACCTGGTCGGGCCCAACCGCCACGATCGCTTCGTCCCCACGCTCGATGCGGCTCAGAAAGAGACCCGTGAGATGACGCAGCCCCGCCTGCTCGATCGTCTTGCCCACCGCCGCCGACTCGGCCGTCACCCGCAGGTTCACCGTGTACGACCGCCCCTCGCCCGCCTCCGCGAGCGCATCGCCCGTGCTGGGCAAGAGCTTGCCGCCCATGAACACGATGTACGCGATGCCGATGATCGCGATCGGCAGACCCACCGGCGTGAGCGTGAACATCGAGAAGACCGGCGAGCCTTCTACGGACGCTGCACGCTCGAGCAAGAGCCCCGCCACCACGATCGTCGTGCTCGTGCCCACGAGCGTACACAGCCCGCCAAGGATCGTGGCGAAGCTGAGCGGCATCATGAGCTTGCCCGCAGCGATCCCACTCCGCCGGCTGAACCCCGAGACCGCTGGCAGAAATGTGGCCACGATCGGCGTGTTATTCGCAAACGCGCTGAGCCCCGCGAGCGGTACGCACAGGCGCGCACGCGCGGCGAACTCGCTCCGTGTCCGCCCCAGCACACGCGACGAGATCACACCGATCGCGCCCGTCTCCTTCAGTCCCGCAGCCACCACGTACAGCAGCCCGACCGTCACCACACCAGGATTCGCAAACCCCGCCAGCGCCTCACCGGGCGTGATCACACCGACGATCAGCAGCGTGCCCAGCGCGCCGCCCACCACCGTGTCGGCACCAAACCGCCCACTCGCGAGCATCACGAGCATCACCACGACCAAGCCGGCCGTGAACCAGGCGTCCCATCCAAGACCGAGCACCATGGACAGGTTGTACCCGAGCGAGGCTCAGGCCCGCGCCGCGCCGAGCGAACCGATCGCCTCGATCGCTGGCCCATGCACCGCAGGATCACCCACAACCACACCGGCATTCCGCTCGAGCCCCGCCCCGTGGCCGAAGTCCAGCGCCGTACCCGAGGCGTCGCTCACCGCGCACCCGGCCTCGCTCGCCACCAGGCTCCCCGCAGCGTGATCCCAGATTCGCTCCACGTACGGCTTGCCCGGCCGCGGCAGACGTAGATACAGGTCCGCCTGCCCGCGGGCGACCACGGCGTACTTCGCCTGACTATCGAGCCGGGCCGGCTCGCCCGCCGTCGTGCCGAGTTCGCCGGTCACGCGCGACAGCACCTCGCCCGCGGCACCGTGGCTCGTGTGCCCCGCCTCGGCCGACTCACACATCCGCACAGGGTCGGCTGTGCCCCGCGCCGAGCGCCCGATCGGCCGTCCCGTGCGGTCCGGCTCGTCGCACGCCACCTCGCGCACCCCGCCGCCGCGTGTGGCAAGGTAGAGCGACCCACGCCCGTCCTTCTCGCTCACCGGGAAGCTCTGATCGAGCGATAGATTCGGACACCCCAGGGCACCGAGCGTGACCAGTCCACCCTCGATCCACCCGAGCGCCACCGCGTACTGCTGATCCCGCAGGAAGCCCTTCGTCCCATCGATCGGGTCGAGCGTCCAGTACGCGCCGTGCGCACGCGGGTCGGCGTTGCCGAGGTCGATCGCGTCGAGCACATCGTCGACCGTCGCGTCGGTCCAGACCAATCGAGCCGCCTCGACCACCTGATCGACGGTGGTCCGCTCGCCGGCACTGAGCTGCTCTCGGAGCTCGTGGGCGTCCTCCTCGCCCACCATCACGCACGATCCCATTGTTTCACGGAGCGTCCACGCGACCACCGCCTGGCTCGCGAAGTCGGCCACCGTCACGGGGCTCTTGTCGTCCTTCAAGATCGAGCGCACATCGTCGAGCCGGGCCTGCACCGCCCGGCATACCGCCGAGGCACGGCTCACCGCGAGTGCTGCGGCCTCGATCGCCGGTGCCCAGTCGCTCACGCCGAGACCAACCCGCGGCCGCGCAGGAAGTCCACGCACTCCGCCACGCACTCGTCCACGCTCTTGCCCGTCGTGTCGATCACGAGCTCAGCGGCCTCCGGCGCCTCGTACGGGTCGTCGATGCCGGTGAAGCCCTTGATCTCGCCCGCGCGGGCCTTCTTGTAGAGCCCCTTCGGGTCGCGCTTCTCGCATTCCTCGATCGGTGTGTCCACGAACACCTCGAAGAACTCGAGGCCCGCATCGGCGCACAGCGCCCGAGCTTCATCACGGTCGTTGCGGTACGGCGAGATGAAGCTGGTGAGTGTCACGCACCCCGCATCCGCGAAGAGCTTGGCCACCTCGCCGATCCGCCGGATGTTCTCCGCCCGGTCCTCCGCGGAGAACCCGAGGTTCTTGTTGAGGCCAAACCGGATGTTGTCGCCGTCGAGGCGGTACGCGAACACGCTCTGCTTCACCAACACCTGCTCCAGAGCGGACGCGATCGTCGACTTGCCCGAGGCGCTGAGCCCCGTGAACCACAGCACGCAGCCGGTGCTCTTGAGCGCCTCGATCCGCTCGTCGCGGGTCAGGTTGCCCTCGTGCCAGGTGATGTTCGTGGCTTTGACTTCGGCCATGGCTCCGCTCTCCATCTGGTGGTGCGCAAAAATCGGGCCGACGCTAGGGCAACGGCGCCGCGTCCGCAACCGGACCGGCGATCGGCCCCATCCCAGCGGGCCGAGCAGACCCGTTACCGGGCCTCGAGCGCGAGTGGCTTGTTGCCGGCCAAGATCACCACCGGCTCCGGCTCGCCCGTGTCCCAGACGACCATCTCGACCCCGAGCGGGTTCGAGTCGAGCCAGGTCCGCAGCGCCGCCTCGCCCTCCCCGGGCACCGATCGAGTGCCCACAACCGCCAGCGCTCCCGCGACCGCATCGGCGGAGCCCGCATCGCGCGGCCCGATCACGTCGTACCCGTGCGCCCGCAGTTCGGTCACGCCCGCGTCGAGCATCGCCCGATCCGGCGCCGACCGCGCCGGGCTGGCATCGACCACGAGCAACCGACCGTTCAGTGCTGGTGATGCATCGGCTGCTCCGACGGCCGCTGTTCCCGTGGCCCTGCTCGTTCGCACCGCGGTCAGGAGCGGGTGCTCGGTCGATGCGAACTCGTCGATCTCGACACTCGATCGCGCGTCGGGCCGAAGCGTGAGCAACGCGACCACGCCAAGGAGCACGACGACCGCGACCGTCACACCCCCCATGCCACGATGACCATCCGACTTCACCGCCGTCAGGCGCTGCGGTGGGTGCGCGAACGCGGCGCCGGCGAGCCCGAGCGCAATGACGCCGAGCGCAAACGCTGGGATGTAGAACAAAGACGCGGCGCTCCACGCTGCCGCTGCTGCAAAGATGACCGGGGCGATCAGACGAACCGCAAACGGCGGCGTCATGCACTGCCGCGGCCGGCCCATCCGCGCGCAGGCCCGAGCGCGAGCGGTCTCGACACGGCGTCGCGCGTTGGCACGCTGCTCCACGGCGCTGAGCCGATGGCCCGACCGCGAGGGAACCGGGGTGTGCGCACGGACGTGCTCCCGCGCCCCATCGAACACATCACCCGCAGCCCGCGCGCCACCCATACTGGGCAGGTCCGCAGGCTTGAGCGCAAAGGCGTTGTCCGCTGCACCGATCACGCGCAGGTCGGCCAGCATTTCATCGACGCTCGCATACCGCTGGTCGAGATCCGTCATCGCGCGGCGGATCACCCAGCGCAGCGCCTCCGGGCATCGCTTCGAGATCGAGGAGAGCCCACCGTGCGCGGGAAAGCTGTTCTCCACCACCGCGTACAGGCATGCTCCCACGCCGTAGAGATCGAACTTCTGCCCCTCCACATCGCGCACCTTCGCGCCGCGCATCGCCATCCGGACCAGCTCGGGATCGCGGAAGTACTCGGTGCCGTGCGTCGTGAGCGTCATGGCGCTGCGGAGCGGTGTCATGAGCCCGAGATCGACGAGCTGCGCACGCCCATCCTCAACGATGATGTTGTCGGGCTTCACATCCTTGTGCCACAGCCCCGCCGAGTGGTACCGCCCGAGCGTGCCGAGCAGCTCGCCCGCCATGGCGACCGCGGACTGCAGGTGATCGTCGCGCAGGCCGGCGGCGCCCGCGTCCGAGTGCATCCGGTGGGTCAGCTCGGTGAGTGAGGGACCCGGCACGTACCGCATCACATAGAAAAACCGTCCGCCGCGCAGGTCGTGATCCAGCACAAGCCCGAGCGCCCGCGCCGGCTCGAGCGAGCGGCTCTCGCGCACCACCTGTTCCACGGTCACGCCGTGCGCACTATCGAAGCACTTGATCACCACACGATCGCCCTCGACGATCTCGCCCCGGCTTGCGAGCTTGTCGAACGTCTTCGCATCGGGCTCCGCGACGTAAAGTTTCGCACCCGATCCGCCGCCCTTGAGCGTGCCGACGATGCGGTACCCAGGGAACTTCGTGCTCGCTGTACCGCGCGACCCGCCCGCGCCGCGTGGCCCACCGGCTCGGCCCGCCCGGCGGGTGTGCATCTCGCGGCGCGTGGCCTGCAGGCTCGGACCAAAGCCGTGCTCCAGCTCATCCGCGACCGGGCCGAGCATCACCAGCCGCAGCGGGTGGCCGAGCACCGCGTCGTACGCCGTCATCAGCATGATCTCGAGCTGCGACTGAAGCCGCCGACCCAGCCGCCGCGCGTTCGACCACGCACCCACCGCCACGCTCAGCACCGTCATCACCGCGAGCACCACCGAGACAATCCCCGCGGCGACGCACCGCAGCCCACTCCCGATCGCGCCGAACACGTGCCGGCACACGTGCTCGCAGAGCCAGATCAGCCCGCGGATGCCCTGCACCAGCGCATAGATCGCCAAGACGAGCCCGAGTACGCCAACGACACCAAAGATCAGGATCGAGATGAGTGATGCCATGACGTTCGCTCCGCTCGCCCCGCGCGCGGGGTGTGATCAGCGCTGCGCACTCGCCGCCAGCGCACGGTGGATCTCACCGATCGCCTCGTCGAACAGCACATCCGC
Source organism: Planctomycetota bacterium (assembly GCA_038747915.1). Taxonomy (GTDB): domain Bacteria; phylum Planctomycetota; class Phycisphaerae; order Phycisphaerales; family UBA1924; genus JBCDAP01. The sequence continues at coordinate 41,955 of JBCDJJ010000013.1, forward strand.
CGCCTTGGTCGGATCCCAGCTCGCCCCGTTTCGCTCGGCCTCCGAGATCTCATCTTGTGTGAACGAGAACTTCAGCATTACTTCTCGCAGTCGCTCGCGGAGCGTGTCCCGAACACGAGCCAGACGACGGCTCACCGTGGGCTCGCTCGTGCCGATCGCCTCGGCAACATCGCGGCCACTCCGGCCCTCGAGCACCCGCATGCGATACACCTCGAAGTCGGCGAAGTCGCAGTCGCGCTCGACCAATCGCAGCGCCTTGAGCACTTTGGCCTCGAAGACCGCTCGCTCGTAGGCCGAATCGGGCTGCACACCGCCCGCGGCGCCCATCCAGGTCTCGTCGAGCGAGGTGCCGCGCTGCCCGCCGCCGCGTTTCAAGGCGGTTCGTTTGTCCATCTCATCACCAAGCGTGTGCTTGGCGATCGCGAGGAGCCACGTGCTGAACCGGGCGCCCTTCGCGGGGTCGTACCGCTCGATCGATGTGCTGAGCGCCGCAAGGGTTTCCTGAGACAGGTCACGCACCGTCTCGGCGCCGATGCGGCCGCGGCCCCACTTGGCCAGCTGCGCCTCGAGCACCGGGCCGAACGTCTCCCAGAGCTCGAACCAGGCCGCGGTGTCTCGATCACGAAGCCGCGCGACGAAGCCCGTTGTGAGGTTGTTCAGCATCGATCGCTCCTGCCGCGGCCGCACCGATACCCGGCCGGCATCGAGGGGCACCCCTCGCATGTGCGCTCGCCCGTCGGCCACCACCACAAGTTTACGACGGGATCGACCTCCTCCAACTGCCACGCGGCTGCCAATCGGGCATGGAAGAACCCCGATTGTGGTCCCAAAACCGGCTGAAACGCTCCCGGGCGACTCCCAAGAAGCTCTCCTCGGCAGCTCGAAACGCTGCGAGCCGCACGCCCAATGAGGCCTGTGAGCACCACGAACTGACACACCACACGGACATCACGCAATGAGCACCCCCTCCCAGACGGAGAACCAACCCATGGCCAAGTGCGGATTCATGTGCCGAGGCATCCTGCGAACACTCACTCTGGTCGGTCTTGCCGGCGGCACGCTGCTGGTCGTCGCGGGGCCCGACCGAGTCAAGATGCTCGCCCATCAAGCCCGGGCCGCGATCACCGATCGCATCGACGCCTCGATCGACGACCCGGTCGCACTCCGTGCGCAGCTTCGCGAACTCGAGAAGCAATACCCCGCCCGCATCGCCGAGGTTCGGGGCGAACTCGCGTCGATCGACGATCAGATCACCGGTCTCGAGCGCGACGCGGAGGTCGCACGCCGCGTCGTCGAACTCGCCTCGGATGACCTCGACGAACTCGATGCGCTCATCACCGCTGGTGACGATGCCCGGGCTGCGGGCAATACGGACATGATCCGTGTGCGCTTCGAGGGCGTCTCCATCCCCCTCGAAGACGCCTACGCGGATGCGGCTCGCCTCACCGGCACCGTGCAGCTCTACCGCGACCGCGTCGCCGGCGCCGAGCGCGATCTGGGCCTACTCGCCCGCCAACGCGAGCAGCTCTCCGACCTGCTCATCGAACTCGAGACCGAGCGCGCTCGATACCAGACCCAGCTCGCCCAGCTCGAAGGTCAGATCGAGATGATCGCTCGGAACGATGCGCTCATCGACATCCTCGAAGAGCGTCAAACCGCCATCGACGAGCTCGAAGACTTCAAGGTCGCGTCCCTCGATCAGGTGAGCACCAAGATGAACCGCGTGCACGCCGAGCAACAGGCACGGCTCGATTCCCTCTTCGAGACCGAGCGCGTCGACGACTACGAGGCCGCGGCCCAGGCCATGCTCGACGCCGAGCAGCTCCAACGGTCGGCCTACGAGCAGATCAAACGCTCACCCACGCCCTCGCACGCCGAGGGCGTGACCGAGATCACACCACGCGACCTCCGCGAGCAGGCCGCACTCGCCACCGATCACTGATCGACGGGGCACTTGACTGATTGACTCTCTGAGTTCCGGCGTCCCACCCACCGCCAACGCCTCGGCCCGCACCACCGCGGTCCGGGGCGTTGCTGTGCGCCCGTTGCACGGTGGTGGGTGCCCGGCTACTCGCGAAGCGAGAAGCCGGTTGAACAATGTCAACGTACAGATCGCACCATCGTGGTTCTCGCCTTCGGCGAATACCACCGCACCCGGCACCCAACACGTCGATCAGAGCACGCCAGAGAGCGAGAGGACAGCCAGCAGCGCACCCGCGCCGCCGAGCACCGCCACGGTCACGCGCTTGTGGCCGGCTGGACGAACCTCGCCCTCATCGTCGTCCAGCTCCCGCGGGTCGAACTCGTCCGACCCGAACCGCGCCAGGTCCGCCTCGGACGGCCCCTCGGCGTGTGGATCGAACGCCTTCCCGGTCCGGGGCTGGGGCCCGCATGATCCGCCGATACATCCCATGAAATCAGTGTAGGCCGGGCTCGGAAGTCGACTCGCCCACCACCACACGGACGCGGCGGATCGACATCGCGGTCCCCCGGATCAGCTCCCGCTCGAGACCGCCCCGCAGGGCCATCATCAGCTCGTGCCGCGTCGCATCATCGGGCACACGCAGCCGCAGCGTCCCCCGCGACACACCCTCGAACACCGCTCGGTCCCGGAGGTTGGCGGGGCAGCACCGCTCCCAGACCTCGCCGAGCTTGGGCGTCGCGCGGGCGAGCTTGCGGATCTCGCGGCCGATCGCGGCGAATTGACCCGCCGCACTGGTCGCCTTCCCGGGGCGAACACGCATCGCCCGGAGCCGCTCGAGTTTCACCTGGGCCGTTCGTGGATCCACAACCAGATTCTATCGACCACTCCAGAAGAGCCCCCTCGCCCATCGCGCGCCGTTTCGTTCCTGGGCGGTGCCTTGGCCTGAGCGAAGCGAAGGCCACGCCGATGTGAAGCCCGAGCCACATTCGCGTGGCCTTCGGAGACCTGCGGCCTCCTCCAGACCACGGTACCCGGTCGCGCCAGGTGATCTAGACTCGCGCGGATGCGACGACGCGAACTCTGGCAATACGCCCTCTTCGCTCTTCTTCTCGCCACCTTCGCGCTCACGCTGCTCTACCCCATCGCTCTCACTGTCCGAGGCGGCTTCTACGACGATGCGACCGCCCGCACCGGCTTCACGCTCGACCACGTGGCCCTCGTCTTCCGCGATCCGGTGCTGCGCGAGGGGCTGGTGAACGCCTTGGTGAAGGCGGTCGCGGTCACACTGCTCGCCGGTGTCATCGCGCTGCCGCTCGCGTTGCTCTCGGCACACCACAGGTGGCCGGGGAAGGCCCTGTGGAACGCGCTCGTGCTCGTGCCGCTCATCCTGCCGCCGTTTGTGGGCGCGATCGGCCTGAAGCTGATCCTGGGCCGTGCCGGCGCACTCAACGAGCTCCTCGGCACGGACTTTGATTTCCTTGGCACCTCGCGCTTCCTTGGTGTGGTGATCGCCGAGGCGCTGCATCTCTACCCCATCGTTTACCTGAACGCCGCGGCAGCCCTCGCCAATCTCGACCCCGCGATGGAAGAGGCCGCCGAGTCCGCCGGCGCGGGGCCGTTCACGCGATTCTGGCGCGTTGTGCTGCCGCTGATCCGTCCCGGTCTCTTCGCGGGTGGGACCATCGTGTTCATCTGGAGCTTCACCGAACTCGGCACCCCGTTGATGTTCGAGTGGTACGCCGTCACACCTGTACAGATCTTCGACGGCATCACCGAGCTCGAGGCCTCCGCCACGCCCTACGCGCTGACCGTCGTGATGTTGGCGATCGCTATCGCCTGCTACCTCGCGGGCAAGTTCGCCTTCGGGCGTGGCAACCTGGCGATGCAGACCCGGGCCGCGCGCGCCGCCGAGGAGCGCCCACTCTCCACTCCCGCGGCGCTCGGCGCCACCGCGTTGTTCGGATTCGTCACCACGCTGGCCCTCATCCCGCACCTCGGCGTGGTGCTCGCCTCAATCACCGCCCCCGGCGGGTGGTACCGCTCGGTGCTGCCCGAGCGGATTACGTTCGATCACTACTCGAACGCGCTCACCCACGACATCGCGTTCCCTTCGATCGTGAACTCGCTGCAGTTCGCCTCAGCGGCGACGGTGCTCAACGTGCTGCTCGGCCTGTTGATCGCGTACCTCGTCGTGCGCACGAAGATCAAGGGCCGCTCGGTGCTCGATGCGCTCGCGATGCTGCCGCTCGCGGTGCCGGGGCTCGTGCTGGCGTTCGGCTTTGTCGCGGTGAGTCTGCACTGGCCCTTCGGCTCGGGCGGCCCCCTGAGCGGCTTCGCGGGGGTGATCGGGGCGGGTGCGAACCCGATCCCGTTCCTGATCGTGGCCTACGCGGTGCGGCGACTGCCGTACGTGGTGCGTGCCGCTGCAGCGGGGCTCGAGCAGACCTCGGGCGAGCTCGAAGAGGCCGCGGTGAACCTCGGTGCGTCCACGCTCACCGCGGTCCGCCGCGTGATCGTGCCGCTGATCGCGGCGAACCTCATCGCGGGCGGGCTGCTCGCCTTCTCGTTCGCGATGCTCGAGGTCTCCGACTCGCTCATCCTCGCGCAGCAGGCGCAGCACTTCCCCATCACCAAGGCGATCTACGAGGTTTCGCAGCGGCTCGGCGACGGCTTCGGGATCGCAGCGGCCATGGGCGTGTGGGCGATGGCGCTGCTCACTGTGGCGCTGGTCGGCGCAAGCGTGCTCATCGGCAAGAAACTCGGCGCGGTCTTCCGCGTGTAACGCAGCTACGGCTCGCGAACGATCTGCACTAGCTCCACCTCGATGCGGAGTGCCGCGTTCGGTGGGATGAGTGCGCCCCGACCTTGTACGCCGTACCCGCGATCGCCAGGGATGTGCAGCTCCCGTTGCTCACCCGCTCGCATGCCAACCACACCCTCACGAAGGCCCACGATCGCATTCGGATCATCGAGTGACATCGTGAGCGGCGCCTCCCACGCATCGATGAACACCGTGCCGCTCGAGACTACCTCGCCGCGTACACGGATCAACACCACATCATCCGAATGAGCCACGAGCTCGTTCGCCTCGACCTGTGACGGTGGTAGGTCTGCGCCTTCATCAACACTCGGCGACTCGCCGCACCCACCGACACCCATCGCCAGGATGACACCCGATCCGAGCATCAGCACTTGAACCCGCGGTCTCATTCCGCGACCCGCTCACGCCGGCCATCACCATCGGTGTCCGCCGGTGCCTCGATCACGAACACGTGAGAGCTGGTCGAGATCGCCAGTGCACCCTCGACCACCACGACAGACGTCGGCGCGAATCCGAGCGGCAACTCGACGCGGTCCACGAGCCGGCCGGTCGAGCGCTCGAGCGTGCTGAGGCGGAACACACCGCCCTCGGGCACCACGCCACCGACCGGGGCGACCGGATGACCGGTCAGCACGTAGATGTAGCCCCGTGACACCGCGGGCGGCAGCACCACACGCTGCTCGGCGACAAACTCGCCACGACGCCGACCCGAAGCATCGAGCACACGAACGTGCCGGCCGCCCGCCAGCAGCAAGATGCGGCCGAGCGACTCGCCTCGAAGGGGACCCAGCTCTCTCAAGACGCTGTGTCCGGGCTCGGCCATCCGCGCGGGAGCACCAATGGCCACGGCCTCGCCACGCCGATCCTCGACAGGCTCCGAGCGAGACGGTGCCGCGACTACCTCGATCGCGTGGCCCGTCAACGGGTCGAGTGCGCTCACATCCCCGTTCGACCGATGCACATACACCACACCGGGCACCGACCACCCGGCACGCGCCGCTCGCGCCCCTCTGGAGGGGCCGGCGGCGTTCGGAGCACGGGGAGACGACGCCTCCCGGTACAGAATCTGCGTGCGGCCGGAGTACGGATCAAGCCCGACAACCCCATCACTCGTGAGCGCGATAACGAGCCCTTCAACGCTCCGAACCGCACCCATCACCCGCACGCCCAGATCCCGCGCGAGCAACACCTCGCCCCGCGATCGCTCAAGCACGACGAACCGCCCGATCTCCTCACCCGACCGGCCCCACACCATCAGCACATCGCCCGCAGACTCCCACCCCTCCACAGCGTCGATCGGGGCCCGCGATGACCACCGTACGGAGCCATCCGCTGTCGAGAACGACACCACCGCACCCGACGGACCCAGCACCGCAACCTCGCCCGGGCCGGCGATCACCACCGGCTCGAGAGATTCGCCAACAAGCGGGAGCGGCCCGGCACCCAACACCGGCTCGATCGATTCGATCGGCTCACTCCGCCAGACCTCCTCGCCGGTGGCGAGTTCCAGCCCGATCAGGCGCGACACCGAACCTTGGTGCAGCGCCGTCACGCGCGTGCCACTCGCTGCGACCACCTCAACGCTCGGCTCGCTCACCCACGCGGCCTCCGGCTCGGTGTCCGACACGTCAACAAGCGCCACCCGGCGGACTCGATCTCGCACCAGCACCGCGGGCGCATCGTCTGGCTGGACGCGCTCGAGCCAGACACTCGGGGTGGCGCGAAGCTCACCCCGTGGCACGCCGGCGATCGGCCAGGTGCCCTGAGCGCGTGCAGGTTCGATCGAAGAGATGTCGAGGGCCACGCCGCCGCGCGTCAAGCGCGCCGGCAACCCCTCGTCGTGCCTGACCGCCCGAGTCAACCGCGCCGCCGCGGCCGACGGCATGCCCCACGCGGTCAGATGCCAGACGATCTCGCCGAGCACATCGCTCCGCGCGGGGGTATCGCTGCCCGTCAGCGATGCGGACTCGAGGGCCCGCTCGAACTGCGCCCACGCGAGCGAGCGCCGGCCGTCGTCGGCGTTCGCCCGCGCCGCCTCGTACCACGCGCGGGCTGCGGCTCGCGCGAGCGGGTACCGGCGGGCGATCTCCGCGAGTGCCGAGGGATCGCGCTCCCCCGCGAGCTCGGCATTGATCAACGATGTCGCCTGCGACTCCCACCCCGCGTAGATCGATCGCCCGTAGTCGCGGAGCAGCCCTCGCAACCGCGCCGATGCCGACGAGCCCGCGTCCGCACCTTCCGCACCCGCCCAGATCGGCATCGCCGCACTCAGCGGCGGCTCGGAAAGGATCTGCTGGTACGCCTCCACCGCCTGCGCCGCCCTGACCGTTTCCTCGGCGATGTGTCCGTCGAGCAGCAGCCGCGTCGCGCGCTCCACATCCCCGCTCTCGATCCGAGCGAGCCATCCCCGAAGCGCCGCCCGCTCACCGATCGGGAGCGTCGCGAACGGTGCATCATCCGTCTCGGGTGCGCCGCCGATCAGATCCACGAGCAGCTCGAAGAGTCGGCGGCGAGATCGCTCCACATCCTCGGAAAAAGGATCCGCCTCGATCGCCCGCACCGCGTGCTCCACCGCCTCACCGAGGCGATTCACACGGCCGGCGCTCGCTGCGATCTCAGCGAGCGTGATCGCCCCGCCCGGATCGCCGGGCACAGAAGCAATCCGCTCGACCAGCACACGCTCCGCCGCCGACCACGCCATGTACGCGTGCAGCATCCCGTCGGCCGATACCACGAGCAGTTGATCGTTCGCGATCGTCGCCCGCCCGCGCTGATCGATGAACGACCGCCACGAGATCACCGGCTCGTTCATATCGAGGCGTATTTCCACCAGACCGTTCTGCGTTGGCACGATCAGGCGGTTGTCCACCGCCACGGGTGGCCCCGTCGCCGGCCCCTCCTCGAGCTCAATCTGCCACACGCCGTCGCCATTCGGGCCAACCAGCATCAGCCCCGGGCGGGTCATCCCGACCAGCACGCCGCCGATCAGCCGGAGCTGCCCGACGGTCTGCCGCATCGCCCCGAAGTTCACCCGACGCCGCACCTCGCCGCGCTCGATCCCGATCCACACGATCTCTTGCTCGTTACGGTCGACCACCACAACCTGGTCGTCCACGACCGCGGGCCCGTACCGCCATGTGTCCGATGGGAGACTCGAGATGAACTGCGGCGGGGTGAAGCGCCTCGCCCACATCGGTCGACCCGTTCGCGCCTCCACCGCGATCGTGACACCAAAGTTGTCGACCGCGTACACCACACCGCGACTCGACGAGAGCGCAAGCGGGACACCACGCAGCCGATGGTGCTGCTGCTCGAACGGGCGACTCGCCACCGGTCGAACCCAAAGCAGCTCACCGCTCAGGAGATCCAGACCGGCCAGGACAGACGTGATCGACCGTGTCTGCTCCACAACGCGCGTGAGGGGCACCACCACCACATCCTGTTCGATCAGGGGAGCCCCCGGCGAGGCGCTGGTCACGAGTGGGTGGCCAAGCTCGCCGAGGGCGATCGACCATTGAATGGAACCATCTCGGCCATCAAGCACCGCGGTCGCGGCGCGGCTTCGGCCGCGTGTCTCGATCGAGACCGCCACCCATGGCCACCGGACGGCGGGTGTCAATGCAGTTTCTCCGGCGCGCCCCACCCGCGTCCGCCACCGGCTGGCAAGCGACAGACTATCCCAACAGGAGACCTCGGCACCGCCGCTCGCGATCACACGATCGGGCGCCACCACGGCGAACTCTTCGACCGGCATGCCGGGGCGGCCGGCCCCAAACTCCCCAGGGCTGAGCATCGATCGCGACAGCACCGGCGTGGGCAGCAGGCCGCGCAGCTCAACCGCGGACGGCGCCGACTCCACACCCTCCAACAGCTTGTACCGCGCGCCCGACACCCGCTCATCAAGCTGCTCCCACCGCCCGGGCTCAATAATGCCGCCAAGCTCATCGGCCGGGAGTGCTCGCGCAAGTTCTCCTTCGAGGACCTCGTGCAGCGCCGCGAAACGACCATGGTCCGGGTGCTCGCGCAGCGACTCGATCCGGCGCCACGCCGACCACAACCGACCACCGACGAGATCCGCCTGCGACAGATCGAGTGATGCCTCGTACCCACTCGGCGTGAGCCATCGGTCGCGCTCCACCGCTTCGGTGAGCCCGAGCTCGAGCAACGTCTCCGCCGGTGCCGACTCCGCTGAGCGGTACGCCGCGAGCAGCGCCGGCTGTTGCGACAGCGCATCGATCACCGCGGACCGAATCGAGACGAAGTGGCCGGCCGATCGGCCCGCCACGAGCCGGTCACCCCACGTCTCGGTGAGGCGCTGCAGCGTCTCCGATGCAGAATCCAGATTGCCGGCCGCGGCCAGCTCACCGGCGCGACGCAGCGCTTCGCCGGCGCCGGGCGAATCGTCCACGAACACCTGCGTCCGGCCCTGCGCCGCTGCCGGCGAGCTCATCCCAACGAACATGAGCCCGATCACCACAATCGCGACAGAACGCCATGCCGCGCACCGCATCACCTGCGCATGTCTCACAAACCTGTAAGTAAGCCCCAACATCGCACCCTTGAGTGAGAAATCCGGCGCTTGGCGCATTGTCGTACGTACGTTCATACGGAGGCTCGCCTCCGTGCATGCGCAAGGAATGCGTCCATGACTGTCTTCCCGACCCACGGTCGCCCTTTGTCGTTCGAGCCCCGCTCGCATGCATCGCCCTTCCCTGCTGAGACACGCGGCCGACGCGTCTCGGTGCTTCTGTTCGGTGTCGCGCTGCTGAGCCTGGCCGATCTGCATCTCTCGCTGATGCACATCCACTACTTCGGGCTCGCCGAGTCGAACCCGCTCGCGGTGCTGCTGTTCTCCCTCACCGGGTGTGTCAGCTCGCTCGCGGTGCTGAAGCTTGTCACGCTGTCGACAGCGTTGATCTCGCTCTACATCGTGCGCCGCTCGCTTGCCGCGGAGGTTGGCGCGTGGGTGTGCCTCACCATCATGGGCGTGCTCGGCCTGTGGTGGCTGTACTACAACGACGCCGTGCTCGGCGAGGAGATGCTCGGCCCGCTTATGAGGCAGTCGGGTCACGCGCTGCTCCTGACGGGCTGATCTCGCGACGCGTGCGCGATCGCGAGCCGCACCGCGGCCATCATCGATGACTCGTTCGCCGCACCGCGGCCGGCGATGTCGTACGCCGTGCCGTGATCGGGGCTCGTCCTGATCACGGGCAGACCGATCGTGACGTTCACTGCGCGATCGAACGCCAGCAGCTTCACCGGAATCGTTCCCTGGTCGTGGTACATCGCCACCACCACGTCGTACCGACCGGCACGCGCCGCGTTGAAGATCGTGTCGCCCGGGAACGGGCCATGCACATCGATCCCGTTCCGGTGCGCCAGCTTGATCGCCGGGGTGATGAGCCGCTCCTCTTCATCGCCGAAGAGCCCGCCTTCGCCAGCATGCGGGTTGAGGCCGCAGACCGCGACACGAGCGCGCGGCGCCCCGAACCGTGCGCACGCCTCCGCTGCGAGGTCGATGCTGTCGTGTACCGCGCCGACCGTCAGCACATCCCGGACCTGCATGAGCGGCAGATGTGTTGTGGCGAGCACCACGCGGAGCTCGTCGCACACGAACATCATCCGATGACGCTTTGCGCGGAATCGCTCCGCGAGCAGCTCCGTGTGCCCCGGCCACCGCTTGTGACCCGCGAGCGCCCAGGCCGCTTTGCTGATCGGCGCCGTCGTGATCGCTCCAGCGCGGAGCGGATCACCCTCCGCCCGGTGAGCCGCCTCGATCGCCCGCTCGACGAATCGCATGGATGCCGATCCGCCCGCCGCCGTCGCTTCGTGCCGGCCGCGTGCGCACCCATCGCACGCGCCCTCTTCCTCCATCACCACCACATGATGAGCACCGACCTCGCCGACCGAAGCCGCCTCGGGCGAGGCCCGCCACCAGTACGGCTCGATCCCCGCCTGCTCCGCGGCGCGCAGCATCGCCTCGTTGCACCCGTACACGTGAAACCGAGCCGACCGACGCACCTCGCGATCCGAGAGCGTCTTGACGAGCACCTCAGGGCCGATCCCGTTCGGATCGCCCATCGAAATCGCGATGACAGGGCCTGAGGAGGACATCATCCGATCGTATCCACGCGGATCCTGGCGCGGTACAACAGAACAATTCTGGGGATACACCGATGGAACAACACCCGACCCCGCCACCGAACCATGTCGAACACTCCGGGCTCGCGGTTTTGGCCCACTTGTCCGGCCTCGCGATATTCATCATCCCGTATGTAGGTGCGGTGGTCGGCCCACTTGTGGTCTGGTTGCTCACACGCGAGAAGAGCGAATTTCTGGACGAGAACGGGAAGGAAGCACTGAACTTCCAGATTTTTGCATTGATCGCTTCGCTTGTTCTCTCCGTCGTGACCTTCGTGCTCTTCATCACGGTCATCGGGATTGTGCTTGCGATCCCGGTGGCCCTCGCAGCGGTCATCGCGTGGCTGTATTTCATCATCAAGGCCGCCATTGTCGCCAACCGTGGCGAGGTGTACCGGTATCCGTGGACGATCCGCTTCATCTCGTAGGCAGCGGTACACTTTCCCGAACAATGGCCCTGCTGGAAGCCTTCAATCTTGTCAAGCGGTTCGGCGACCGAACGGTCGTCCAGGGCGTGAGCTACCACGTCGAGCCCGCGGAGATCGTCGGGCTGCTCGGCCGGAACGGCGCGGGCAAGACGACCTGCTTCCGCATCACGATGGGCATGATCGATGCCGATGGCGGCAAGGTGCATTTCGATGGTCGCGATGTCACCAAGCTGCCCATGTACCAACGCGCTCGCCGCGGCATGGGCTACCTCTCCCAAGAACCGAGTGTCTTTCAGCGGCTCACATGCCGGCAGAACCTCCTCGCGATCCTCGAGGCTCGCGGCATGTCGCGCATCGCGCGTCGCGAGCGCGCGTCGGCGCTGCTCGAGCAGTTCTCGCTGACACATAAATCACGCGAACCCGCGCGCACCTGCTCGGGCGGCGAGCGTCGCAAACTGGAGATCGCTCGCGCCCTTGCGACCGAACCGCGCATCATCCTGCTTGATGAGCCCTTCTCCGGCGTCGACCCACTCGCGGTCCAGGATCTTCAGCAGGAGATCCGCAAGCTCAAGCAACTCGGCATCGCCATCCTCATCACCGACCACAACGTCCAGCAGACCCTCGAGGTCTGCGACCGCGCCTACATCATCAACGAGGGGCGCGTGCTCCGCGAAGGCCCGCCACGCGAGCTCATCAAAGACGAGGTCGTCCGTCGCAGCTACCTCGGCTCTCTCTTCAAGGGCGACGAGTTCGACCGCGACGATGAGGGCACGAGCAGCGCGACCGATGACGACGAGTCCGCTCAAGCCGAACCGAAGCCGCAAGAGGTGCGCGCATGACCCTCCGACACGTGCTTGTCATCGTCGTGCTTGCATCTCTTCTCACATCACTGACCGGGTGCCAGCACACCCGTCGGATCCGTGTCACATCCGAGCCGACGGGCGCGCTGGTGCATCTCAACGATGTCGAGGTCGGCCGCACGCCCCTCGAGGTCGATTTCACCTATTTCGGCACGTACGACGTGCGCCTCTCGAAGGCCGGCTACGAGCCGCTCCGCACCACCGCTGTCGCGCGCCCGCGGCTGCACGATCAGCCGGTACTCGACCTCGGCGCCTTGTTCGTCCCCGGCGGGGTGGACACCATCATCGATTGGCACTTCGAGATGGCCCGGGAGAACGTCACCGCTGAGGAACTGCTTCAGCGGGCGCTCGCGGGCCGCGACCTGCTCGGCGACCCACCCGCGGAGCCCGAACTCGAGCCCGCCGTCGCCCCGATCACCGGACCGTCAACGCCCGAGGCAGTTCCCGCTGCCCAGCCTCGTGCCGAACCGGCACCAGACCCCGGTTCCGGCGTCAAGACCACTTACAACTGACGCGCCGGTACGCCCACAACGGTGTCTCCCGCCGCCACATCCGCGGTGACTACCGCACCCGCCCCAACCGTGGCCCCATCACCGATGCACACACCGGGCAGCACGCGCGCGCCCAGCCCGATCAGCACATCGCGGCCGATGCGCACGCCACCCGCGAGCACCGCGCCGGGCGCGATGTGCGCGTTCTCTCCAATCACACCGTCGTGCTCGACGATGGCCCCGGAGTTGACGATCGCGTGCGCACCGATCGAAGCACCCGCATTGACCACCGCGAGCGGCCCAACCACGCTGCCATCGCCAAGACCTGCTCGGCCCGACACGATCGCGGATGGGTGTGCGCACACCGCGAACGAGGCCTCTGTGGCCAGCCAGTCGATAAGCCCACGCCGGACAGCCAGATCGCCCACCGCGATGATCAGCCGCCGATCGGCATCACGCAGCGCCCACTCGACCTGGGCAACCGGTCCGAGCCCGCGGACCCCGTCGATGCTCGCTGAGTCGTCATCGTCAAAGAACCCCGCGAGCCGGAGCCCCGCGGTGTCCGCCCAGTCGGCAACCGCCCGGGCGTGTCCCCCGCCACCAACCAGCATCACCGGGCCATCGCTCGCCACGCGCCGATCGTACCGGCCCATCGCTCCTACCATCGGGCATGGCCGATGACACCAACGCCCCCGCGCTGCGCCTCGGCGCGGTGAGCTATCTCAACACGCTCCCGGTGATCGAGGGGCTGGGCAAGCTCGAGGGTGTCCGCCTCACGCTCACACCGCCATCGGAACTCGCACCGCTGCTCGAAGCCGGCGAGGTCGATGTCGCCCTGTGCTCGTCGGTGGACTACACGCGTGCGCGCGCCCCGCTCTCGGTGCTCCCCGCGGCCGGGTGCATCGCCTGCGATGGCCCGACGATGACCGTCCGCCTGTTCTCCTCGGTCCCGATCGACGCCATCACCACCGTCGCGACCGATGTGGACAGCCACACCTCCGCCACGCTGCTCGACGTGCTGCTCCGCGAGCGCTGGGGGCGCCGCGCCACGTTCGAACCCTTCGACGCCGAGGCCCACCGGGCGCTGATCGACGCGGCAACCCCCGGCTCGACCCGGCAACCCAACTGGCCCGAGGCGATCCTGCTGATCGGTGACAAGGTCGTCACCGCGTCTCCGCCCGCGATCCACTACCCACACCAGCTCGACCTGGGCGAGGCCTGGCACGAGCTGACCGGTCTGCCCTTCGTGTACGCCGCGTGGATGTGCGCCACAGACCGCGCCGATGATCCTCTGATCGCGCGCGCCGCGGTGACACTCGACCGGCAGCGGCGACGCAACACCGCACGCCTGGGCTGGATCGCCGAGCAGCGAGGGGGGGTGCGCGGATGGCCGACCGACCTCGCACTGAAGTACCTCTCCGAGCTGCTCAAGTACGAGTTCGAGGCACGCACCGAGAGTGGGCTCAAGCGATTCTTCGAGCTCGCTCATGCGCACGAGCTCGTGCCCGGCCCGCCCGAACTCCGCCTGGCAACCCCGGCCCTCCCCGCCGAGCCCGCCGCCACCTGAACGAGCGACACGCGTGCCCAAGCGCAGCCCGCTGCACATCTCCGCACTCGAACACCTCGTCGCCCAGCAGCGGTACACCCCGCCGCGCACCATCGCCCACCAGATCGAGCGGATCGAGGCGCTCGCAGCGGATCTTCGCCCCGGCGACCTGGTGGATGAGCGCACCATCGTGCGGCGTGTCACGGGCTTCGACGCGTCGATCGAGGCGCCCGCGCACATTCCCGCGGAGGTGCTCCTCGCGGATCTTTCCGCGCTCGCCGAGCGTCTGAGCGAGGCCGCCTCGCTCCAGGCCGTGCATGTGACTCGTCCAGTGATCACCGCGGAGGCACTCGCCGAGCAGTGGGGGGTGGCGCGACGGACGCTCGATCGGTGGCGGCGGCGCGGCCTCGTGGGATTCCGGGTGTGCGGGCCGGGTGGTCGCCGCCGGCTGGTGTTTGCTGAGCGGGCAGCGAGGGCCTTCGCAGCCCGTGAGCCCGCACTGCTCACGAGAGCGCGGACGATGCGTCGACATCCGGCCACTGCCCATGCTCACCTTGCAGACCAGGCTGCATCGCTCGCATCACAAGACCACATCGGGGTGTCCCGGGCGGCCTCGCGCCTCGCGTGTTCGCTCGGCATGAGCCCTGCGACTGCTCGCCGCTCGCTTCGCCGGGCCGACCTGACACGCCGGGAACGAGGCGAGCCCACGACCTTCGTGACACCACACCGGCTCTCTCAGCGCGATCGCCGGCTCGTCGATCGCGCACTCGCGCGTGGCGTGCGCACAACCCGCCTCGCCGAACGCCTCGGGGTCTCCCCTGCAACGATCCACCGAGTCGGCCTCGAGCGGCGGCTCGACCGATTGCATCGACTCCGCCTCGTTGCGCCGGATGATCTGGATCAACACGCGGTCGACGCGGCGCTCGATCCTCCATCAACGCGCACCCGCCTCGCATGCTGGCCCGAGCCGATCGAGATCGACCCACACGAATTCACCAAGGCCGCTGCCCGAGCCTCTCCGACCCCGATGCAGACCGAACGTGCGATGCTCGTCGCGCGCGGTGCCTTGGTGGCCCGCGCCGGGTGGCTCATCGGCGCGATGCCGCGCTCCACACCACCGGTGGCCGAGCTCGATCGTGCCGAGACCGATCTCCGGTGGGCCGCGATGCTCGGGTGGACACTGCTTCGCCAGCAGCTGCCGGTGATCGCCCGTGCGATCGTGCAGCACGAGACCCCGCTCTCGCATACCACGATCCGCGTGGCGCTAGAGGCTGCCTGGTCGGCCGTGAACACCGACGCCGCACCAGAACGCCGCGGCCGCCTCGCGGCCCCGGTCGGCATCGCCCTCACCCGTGCGCTCAGCAGGCCGATGCTGAGGCCGACATCATCCTCACCGCTGTGGCTTGGTGCCGGCTTTCTCTTCCCGCCCACGGGCCAGGTGTCGGCCCTGGCCCGGCTCGACGCCCGAGACCACCCGGTGCTGAACGCACGATTCGGCCTGCGCGGCGAGCACCCACGCACCGCCGCCGACCTCGCGGAGACGGGCCAGACATCCACACGAGCCGTCGCCGAGGCCGAGCGCCGACTCCGCCGGGCCCGGCGCGAGGTAGCTTGATCGCATGATCCTCGTCCAGCAGCGACAGGCTCGCGCGAGCACCGGCCCGCCCGACCCGACCGGCCCGCTCCGCGCCGCGCTCGCTGGGCTCCTCGCCGCCGTCGCGGTGGTCCGGCTGGGGTGGACCGAGCCGCTGCTCCCGCCGGGCGCTCTGAGCATGGCCGCTGGGGCGCTGAGTGTCGCGTACCTCGGCGTGCTGGCGGTCACCGCTTTCTCGATGCTCGGCAAAGGGGAGGACCGTTCGGCGTTTCTGTCGCTGACGCGATTCGAACAGATCGTCGCCATCACCGCGTGCGCGCTGGTGTGGTGGTGGCCCGCGCCGCTGGCCGCGGGCGCGATGCTGCTGCTCGTGCATACAACGCGCATCTATCTCTCGCTTGTTCAGCGTGCGATCCCACCCGGCCTGGTGTTCGTCGGCTCGTTCATGGCCCTCATCGCGGTCGGCACCGCCATCCTCCACCTCCCAAGCGCGACCCCAGAGGGACAACCGATCTCCACGGTCGATGCGCTCTTCACCATCACCAGCGCGATCAGCCAGACCGGCCTCGTCGTTCGACCAACCGGAGACGGCTTCACACGCTTTGGCCAGATCATCATCCTGGTCTGGATCCAGGTCGGGGCGCTGGGCGTGATCGTGTTCGGCGCCCTGCTTGCCTCGGTCATGGGTCGAGGCTTTGGGATCAAGGCCGCGCAGACCATCGCCGACCCCACCGAGACCGGCTGGGCCGGTCAGCTGTCCCTGATCAAACTGGTGATGTTCATCATCATCACGACACACGCGCTCGAGCTGGTCGGTGCGATCGCCTTCTACTTCAGCTGGCCCGAGTCGTGGCCCGGCATGCCCGCCGATATGAACTCACCGCTCGACCGGGCCTATCACGCGGTGTTCTTCGCTATCTCGAGCTTCTGTAACGCTGGATTTGTGACCACGAGTGACTCGATGGCCTCCCTGCGCTCGCACTGGACGCCGCACGTGATCATCTGCGGTCTGATTCTGCTCGGCAGTATCGGGTTCCCGGTGCTCGATAACATCCGCCGCGTGCTCATCGCAAAGATCCGCGGGCAGCGCCACGACGCCGACGGACGGCTCATCCGCCTCACACTCAACTCCAAGCTCATCCTGGCCACGGCACTCGGTGTGTACGTGTTCGGCTTCGTGTTCATCTTCCTCGGCGAGGTGACCCAGGCCGGCGTGGCGGCACCGCTCGCGGTCCTCGATGCGCACTTCATGAACATTCAGCGCACCGCGGGCTTCAACACGATCGCACCGCAGGACATGGGTCTGCTCTCGCAGCTCACCCTTGTCCTGTTGATGTTCATCGGTGGTGCGCCGGCGTCGGTCGCGGGGGGGATCAAGCTCGTTGCTCTCGCCGTCACGGCGCTCACGGTCTGGGCCACGATCACCGGGCAGCAGGCAACGACCGCCTTCGGGCGCACGATCCCCGATGTGCTGGTCCGCAAGAGCGCCACGATCGTGATCATGTGCCTCGTCGCGTGCATGGCCACCACCGGTGCTCTGGCCATCACCGAGCGCGGTGAGGATGGTGCGGGCCCCACGCTCAACGAGTTGCTCTTCGAATCCGTGTCCGCTGTCGGCACGACGGGGCTCTCGCTCGGTATCACGAGCGAGCTTTCGGACGCTGGGCGGCTCATCCTGTGCGTCGCGATGTTCGTCGGCCGCGTCGGTGTGCTCGCGATCGTGGCGAGCCTCGTGGCAGCCGCCGGCCGGAAGCGTGTCCGCATCGAGTACCCGCGCGAGGAAGTCGTCGTCTACTAGACCTCTGCGTGATCGGCTGGTCTGGGTTGGTGGTGGGGGCGGCCCCCCCCCCCCGCCGGGTGGCAAGCCGCGGGGGTCGGATGGAGTGGGGGCGGGGCAAAACCCCCC
>JBCDJJ010000014.1:0-55420 GCA_038747915.1 Planctomycetota bacterium
GGGGGGGGGTTTCGGTCTGGGTTGTTGGGGGGCCCGGGGGGGGGGTTGCGGGGGGGGGGGGGGGGGGGGGCGCCCCCACGCCGAGCAGCGGTCGTGCTGGTGCTAAGCGAGGACGACATCGAACCGCCGCCGAGCGGCGTGTACCGCCTCATCGACACGGAGACGGGGCGAGAGCAGGAGATCGAGATCGATACGGCGGTCGGCGATCGGTTCCGCCACCGGGTTGCCGTGTTCCGCGAGTCGATCGCCGAGTCATGCCGCCGGTTTGGTGCGCCGCTCGCCACACTGATCGCCGAGCGGAGTTGGGAGGCCGAACCGATCGATCTCTCGCCGCTTGTTTCGAGCGGCGTGGTGGAGGCGGGTTGAGCGGTGTCGCTTGCCGCCCCATTAGCGTTGCTCGGCCTCGTGGCGCTGGCCCCGCTCGTAGGGGTGTATATCTTTCGCCGACGCAGCCGGCCGCGAACCGTGAGTTCACTCCTGCTGTGGGATGGGTTAGTTCGACAGCAGTCCGGAGGCCGGCACCGGGAGCGACTGGTGGTGCCGCCGACGCTCCCACTCGAACTCGCGGCCATGGGGCTGCTCGCGCTCGCCGCGGCCACGCCGCTCGTCATCGAGCACCGAGTGCCACGACGCGTGGTGCTCATCCTCGATAACTCGTACTCGATGACCGCCGGGGATGCGCTCGATCGCGGTCGGCACCGTGCTCGGGAGCTGGCCTCGTCTGCAGACGAGGTCGGCTTCGTGCTCGCGGGTGCGACCCCGAGCGTGGTGGCGAGCGGGGCGCCAGGCGGGATCGATGCGGCGCTCGAGGCGTGGTCGGCGACCGAGGCGTCGAGCGACCTCGCCGGTGCGATCTCCATCGCGCGACAGTCCTACGGCGCTGGGGCGCAGCTCGTCGTGCTGAGCGACACGCCAGCCGACACGCTCGGCATCGATGTCGAACGAGAGCCCGGCGTGCGGTGGGTGGCGCTCGGCGAACCTAGTAATAACGTCGCGTTCGTCAATGCGCAGCGCCGCGGCGGCGAACTCCTGCTTCAGATCGCCAATCTGTCCGACACACCGGAGACGGTACAGCTCTCGATCGTGGGCGGCACGGGCGAGCCCGCGTCGCGCGATCTTGAGCTTGCTCCAAACCAGGTCACGGAGGTGCGCACCTCGATCGACCCAGAGCTCGATGCGGTATGCACGATCGAGGGCACGGGGATCGCGGCCGATGACACGGTTCGGCTCCCGCCGACGCCGCAACGGACGATGCGGGCAGCGGTGCGTGTCCGTGACGATCAGTTGGCATCGCACCTCGGGCGAGCGTTGGAGGCGACCGATCGTGTGGGCCTGGCGCATGGTGCGACGCCGGAGCTTGTGTTTGCTGAGAGCGCGCCGGGGCCGAGTGATGGTGAGGCGGACCCAGAGGTGGCCTGGCGTGTGATCTTCGAGCCACCCGGCGACGACGCGGGGGTGTTCATCGGTCCCTACACGATCGATCCCTCACACCCGGTGGCGGATGGGCTGGACCTCGCGGGCGTCGTCTGGCCCGCGTCGACCGAGCCAACCGAGATTTCGGGCGTGCCGGTTGTGATGCTGGACCGCACCGCGCTGATCGAGGAAGTCGTCCTCGACGGGCTCCCCACGCTCGTGGTGCGGATCGACACGGCGCGGAGCAACCTCTTCCAAACACCCGCGTGGCCCACGCTGGTCTGGAACATCGTGTCGTGGCGGCGCTCGGCGCTGGCAGGGCCCGCGCGAGTGGCTTTTGCACTCGGCGAGATGATCGAGGTCACACCCGGTATAGACGGCGAGGTCGTACACACCGATCCGGCGGGAGTTGTACGCAGACTCCGCGGCACGGGCCGGCTCTCGATCCCAGCCCGCACGCCCGGCGAGCACACGCTCTCGATCGACGGCGTCGAGCATCGCGTGGCTGTGAACACGCTCGATGCGGGAGAGAGCGACCTCCGCGGGCTCGGCTGGGGTGAGGTGCGCGGTCCCGAGGCCGTGGCGGAAACCGCGAGCCTGTCGCGGAGCCTCGCGCCGATGGCCGCGATCGCGGTGCTCGCGGTGCTCGCGGTCCACGCGTGGCTCATCTCGCCTCGCGGGAGGAACCTGCGATGACGCTTGCCTCACCTGCATGGCTGGTGCTGGCACTGCCTCTTGTGCTGCTGATGGTTCTCTTCCCGCCCCGGTCGCGGTCACAAGCAATAGTGCGGATCGCGGGCTATCTGCTCGTGCTTGGTGCGATGTGTGGCCTTGGCGTGCGCATGGACCGCCCCGCTGGCACCGTGGTGGTGATCGCGGACCGAAGTGACTCGATGCCCGACGGCGCCGAGGCGTCTCAGATCGAGGCGTACGAGCTGCTGCGCGGCTCGATGGGCAACGAGCACCGGCTCGGGCTCGTGAGCTTTGGCGCCGACGCGATCGTGGAACGGCCGCCGGGCGCGCGTCCGGTCGAGCGGTTCGAACTGGAGATCGATCGCACCGCGTCCAGCTTGGGTGGAGCCCTGCGTGCAGCATCCTCACTGATCCCGGCGGGAGAATCCGGGGCGTTGCTCGTGATCAGCGACGGACTTGCGACGGATACATCCGCGCTGGCCGAAGCGGCGACAGCGGGCGGTCGTGGGCTGCGTATCGACGTGCGCGCGCTGTCTCGGCCTCCCATCGGGGACATCTCGATCGCTCGGATCGATGCGCCGTCGAGTGTGAGTGAGCGGGATGCATTCGTCATCAACGCCTATGTCAACGCGGACCGTGCGGCCGGCGTGCAGTACGCCCTGACTCGCGGCGGACAGACCATCGCGCGCGGACGCGCCGATCTCGCACCCGGGCAGACCCGGCTGTCGTTCCGCGACCGAGCCGACGGGGTCGCCACGCTCGACTACCGGCTTGTCATCGAGCCCGACACCGAGGATCCGATCCGCGAGAACAACGCGGCCCGACACCTGATCGGCGTGCGCGGTGGGCGGAGCGTGCTCGTGGCGAGCCGCACGCCGGGCGGCGGACTCACGCGTGCGCTCCAGGCCCAGGGCATCCGTGCGGTGTCGATGGAGCCGGGCGCGATCGACTGGTCGCTCGAGTCGCTCGCGGGGTATGCAGCGGTCGTGCTCGAGAATGTTGCGATCCAGGAGGTCGGGCTCGACGGTGCGGAGAACATCGCGGCGCTGGTCGAGCAACAGGGGCTCGGGCTGGTGATGACCGGTGGCCGCCGTTCGTTCGCCGCTGGGGGATGGCACGAGTCGCCGATCGACCCGGTGCTGCCGGTCTCGATGGAGCTGCGACGCGAGTTCCGCAAGCTCGCGGTCTCGATCGTGATCGCGATGGACCGCTCGGGCTCGATGGGCGCGCCGGTCGGGGGCGGGCGAACGAAGATGGACCTCGCCGGTCTTGCAGCGGCCGCGGTGCTCGGGATGCTCTCGCCGATCGATCACTTCGGAGCGATCGCGGTGGACACCGAGCCGCACACCATCGTCTCGCTGACCACCGTCGACAATCAGGATTTGATCGGGAGCAGGCTC
Organism: Planctomycetota bacterium; assembly: GCA_038747915.1. Taxonomy (GTDB): domain Bacteria; phylum Planctomycetota; class Phycisphaerae; order Phycisphaerales; family UBA1924; genus JBCDAP01. The sequence continues at coordinate 3,507 of JBCDJJ010000014.1, forward strand.
CGGTCGCTGCGCGTGGGCGGCGGCGGCATCTTTGTGTACGAGGCGCTCCGGGCGGCAGCGCGTCAGATTGCGGATGTGGAGCGGGGCACCCGTCACATCATCCTGCTCGCCGACGCCGCTGATGCCGAGGAGCCCGGCGCTTACCGCACGCTGCTCTCTCAACTCGAGCGTACGGGTGTCACCGTGAGTGTGGTCGGACTCGGTACACCGGGTGATCCTGACGCACCGCTGCTCCGGGAGATCGCTGAACGCGGCGGCGGGCGTGTGTTCTTCACGACCGATGCGCGGCTGCTCCCGCAGATCTTCACGCAGGACGCGGTTGTTGTCGCCCGCGGGGCTTTTCTCGACGAGCCGACCTCGCTCCGCGCCACCGGCCTCCTTGCTGCGATCACCGGCGAGAACACGGGCGAGCTGCCTGGTGCGGGCGGGTACAACCCCAGCTTCCTCCGGCCCGATGCGTCGCTCGCGGTGCAGACCGTGGACGAGTACGGGGCTCCGTTCATCGCCTACTGGTCGGTCGGCAACGGCCGAACCGCGGCGTTCACGGGCGAAGCCAATGGCGAGGCGAGTGGCCCACTCGGTGCCTGGCCGCGCACCGGCGCGATGCTCGCGAGCCTCGTCCGGTGGGCCTCGGGGCAACGGTCGGATCTGCCGCGCTCGATGGTCGCGTCGCAGCGGGTGGAGGGCGGCGTGGTGCGGGTGGATCTCGACGTTGGTGCGGAGGGGCGTCCGTTGCTCGACGAGCCGCGTGTGCTCGTCGTCCGCCGTCGGCCCGGCCGGGAGCCCGAGCGCGAGACCATCGGCCTGCGGTTCTCCGAGCTCGACCGTCTGACCGCGGAGCTGCCCCTCTCGGCCGATGAGGTGGTGGCCGCGGCGCTGCAGATCAACGAGGAGACCATCGTGCCCCTTGCGCCGGCCACGCTGCCCTACTCACCCGAACACCGCCCGCCGGAGCCGCGCACCGGCACCCGGCTGCTGCGCGACATCGCCCGGCGGAGCGGCGGCACCGAGCGGAGCGATCTGGCCGGCATGTGGCGGGACCTTCCGGTCGTGCATCGGTCCGTACCGCTCGCGCCGTGGCTGTACGTGCTCGCCATCGTGGCCCTGTTGCTCGAGGTCGCGGAGCGTCGGCTGAGTCTTGTGTCTCTCGCGAGTGGCGCGGCGACGAGTGAGACCGCACACCGGGCGGCAGGACGATCAAAAACAGGCCTAATGCGCATATTCCAGCGAACAACATCCGGGCGACGCTCGGGAACAACGCCCAGACCGGGTGAACCGGCGTCCGCGGAACGAGCCGCGGCATCTTCCGACGACCCCTCGAGTACCAACAAAAACACGAAGACACAGGGTGACATCAAATACGAAGAGGAGACCGGTGTGCTCGGTGCGCTCCGGTCGATGCGAAAACCTTGATTTTATGCACCGGTGGTTGATGTCGGGATCGGTCGGCGGGGGTGCCCCGGAGCGCTCGAAGCTTCAGGCCGCTGCTTCACTATGCCCTGGATCCAGCATCGGCGGGATCGCAAACGGTGACGTGTTGTCCAACGCCAATGCTGTGAGCCAGAGGACCGCTGCGAGCCAGCCGATCGCACCGACAACAAGCACCGCCTTCGCCCACCGGGGCGGGAGCCGGAGAAGAAACAGGCTCGCGACAAAGAGGCCCTGCATCGCGTGGAGCCCGACGAAGTGGGCGATTCGCAGGTCGCCTCGCTCGACGGACCATCCCGCCACCGGCAGACGATGCTCGGCATCCTGCGGGTCGGTTGGGTAGTGATCCGGGCTACCGCCGAGGAGGAAACCGATCCCGCTCGCACCGACCAGCCCGACGACGGACCCCAGAACAATGCCCCAGCGGAGTATCTGGGTTGATCGGCGCACGTCCGTCGTGAGCATCGCACTCGTTGCAACCGCAACCGGCGTGAGCGACAGCAGCACCGCAGCGATACCCATCAGTGCATACATCGTGCCGCCGAACGCGGTATCGGTCGCGTAGTGCGACCGCTCACCGATCGCGGCGCGGAACGTGATCCAGGCGATCTCGAACGTGCTGGTCGCGAGGGCGATCGCCACGGTGCTCTTACCGAGCACCCCGCGCCGAAACGATGGTGCGGCGAGCGGCATCATGAATGCGAGTGTGGCGAGGAAGATCGAGACCGACAGTTGAAACTTCAGCGGCTTGAGCCACACGTTCGCACCATCAAGCACGCGGGGGTCGATGACGACAAGAGCCGCAGAAAGCGGCGCCATCGCTGCGAATACCCCGGCGGTCCACAAGAGTGGACGGCTTGCTTCTCGCCAAAGCCCGGTGAGCACATCCAGAACGATCCGGGGGTTCTCGCTGGTGCCGGGGCGTGATTCAGGAGCGGTGGCGTGGCTCATGACCCGCCCGAAACTCTTGATTCAGCGCGAGCCTTGATCGCGATCAGCCACACATCGTGGAGCTCACGCAGCTTGTTCGGGAGAAACAACTGCTGCATGTTGGCGAGGAAGCCGAACTGCGATTCGTCGGTGATCACACGGCTCCCGTTCTCCGTCTCGACGACAAGCCACGCGTGGTATCCCTTGATGTCACCACGGCGCGACTCCCAGCCAAGCCGGTGCGGGGGCTCCCACTCGTGGATGACCGAGATGAAGTCGAGACCCATCGTCCTCCACGAGAACTTCCCGCCTCGCCCGAGTGTGCCGTCGTCTGATGTCAGAACTTCGACGTCGAACGCGCCCTCGTACCACTCCGGCCAGGTTTCTGCCTCGACGATCACGTCCCAGATCACCTGCGGAGGCGCTGCGATGTCGATCTCGTTGCGGATGTAGAACGTCGCGTCGGCGGGCTGGTACTGAGCCGGCCAGTTGATCTCCGTTGGTGACGGCGGCCCCGCTGCGAAGAGGTTTGGTTCGATCCCAACCGGGCGGATATTCGCGCAACCGATCAGCACCGGTATGAGCGCTACAACACCGATCGCGCGAACTGGTGCGCTTTTCCTTGTCATCGGGTGATCTCCGTTCTTCATCGTGTTCCACTTGGAGCCAACTTCGCTTCGGTTCCACGGATATGTCTCGTGCCCCAATCAGCCACCGCCACGAGAATGGGCTCGAGCGTCTCGCCGAGCGGTGTCAGCACATAGGCCTTGCGGCGAGACCCTGGGTCGTCACGCTGCTCGACAAGGCCGTGTTGGACCAGCATCTGAAGACGAGCAGCGAGGATGTTGGTCGCGATCCCCTCCGGCGATCGTGCGAACTCGCTGAACCGAGAGACGCCTCGGAACAGGTCGCGGACGATGATCAACGTCCACTTATCGCCGAGCACATCAAGCGAACACGCCACCGGGCAGCAGGAGCGGCGGGCGGGAGCGTTCGCGACCTTCAGCGTGGTTGATCTGCGCGGCGACATCGGCAGGCCCTTAAAATACTTGCACTATGCAAGTAGTATCGACGTGCAGCGTCTCCCGGATTCAGTGTTCGAGGCTCAATGCGATACTTGAGATTGGTTGAGGGCACGGAGCAGTGGTGCGGAGACCCGTGATGAGAGGTGCGACCAAGTCGCCCATCAAGCCGAGTGCAGCCGGCGCACAGATCGTGCCACAAAGAGTTTGGGTACCGGGCCACACTCCGAGCAGTAAAGCCTTACTGCCGAGAGCCTTAGATCAGTGCCCCCCGAAGGACTCGAACCTTCAACCCGCTGATTAAGAGTCAGCTGCTCTGCCGATTGAGCTAGGGAGGCGCGTCGCACCGCGACGGAACGATGATATCGGCCATCTTGGCACTCGTCGACAGGTTCCGCCTCTCAGCCAGCCTCGGAGTAGTGCCGTATCGTCGGGTATGCCCACGACCGCTGACGTTCGCACCGGCTCCCCGAATCCACCGAGCGTGCGGAGCGACGCTGCGTTCGAGCGGGCCGCCAAGGTCCTTGTCGGGGGCGTGAACAGCCCTGTGCGGGCGTTCGGCAGCGTCGGTGGCACGCCGCGCGTCGTGGCCTCGGCGCGTGGGGCGACGATCACCGATATCGACGGCCGGACGTACCTCGACCTCGTGGGATCGTGGGGCCCGGCCATCGTGGGGCATGCCCACCCAGCGATCGTCGAGGCGGTGCGCTCGGCCGGTGAGCGGGGCCTGACCTTCGGTGCGCCGTGCGAGGCGGAGACCGAGCTCGCCGAACTGATCCTCGGCGCCCTCCCGGGCGCCGAGCGTGTGCGCTTCGTCAACTCGGGGACCGAGGCCGGCATGTCGGCGGTGCGTCTTGCGCGGGCGGCGACCAGCCGGACGAAGCTGATCAAGTTTGCTGGCAACTACCACGGCCACACCGATGCCCTGCTCGTCGCCGCCGGTTCGGGCGCCGAGACGCTTGGCGTCCCCGACTCCGCCGGCGTGACGCCCACCGCTGCGGCCGACACGCTCACGGCGCGATACAACGATCTCGACGATGTTGACCGGCTGCTCCGTGCGCACGGCGCTGATATCGCGGCCATCCTGGTGGAGCCGGTGGCGGGCAACATGGGCTTTGTTCAACCCGCCGCTGGATTCCTTGAGGGGCTCAGAGAGCGCTGCGATCGAGCCGGGTGCCTGCTGGTATTCGACGAGGTGATGACCGGCTTCCGCGTGGCCTGGGGCGGGGCGCAGACGCGCTTCAACATCCGTCCGGACTTGACGTGTCTCGGGAAGGTCATGGGCGGCGGGATGCCGGTGGCGGCCTACGCCGGTCCGGCGCGCATCATGGAGCTGGTCGCGCCGGTGGGGCCTGTGTATCAGGCCGGCACGCTCAGTGGGAACCCGATCGGCATGGCTGCGGGGCTCGCGACGCTCACGCTGTGCAAGGCACCTGGGTTCTACGATAAGTTGGAGATGCTTGCCACGCGACTCGTGAGCGGCCTTGTGACTGCGGCTCGTGCGTGCGACATCCCGGTGGCCGGCGCTGCGCTGGGCGGCATGCTCGGGTTTGCATTCTCGGCCGAGCTGCCCACCAATCTCGATGAGGCTCGAAGCGCCGATCACGAGCGCTTCCGCGCGTTCTTCCACGCCATGCTCGACGCAGGAGTCTGGCTTCCGCCGTCGCCCTACGAGGCGTTGTTCCTCTCGTCGGCCCACACCGCTGCCGATATCGAGGCCATCATCGCGTGCGCACAAAGAAGCTTCCGCCAGATCGGGTGACCAACCCGGCGGAAGCTGAACGGGAGAAAGGTGTGATGTCCAGATGGGTGTTCGTGCGATCAGATCGCTGCGTTGATCGTGGCAACGATCTCTTCCGCGGTGGCGGATGAGGTGATGGTCTCGAGGACCTCGCCGCTGCTCGGCCGCACGAGGTACAGCCGGCCGTGCTTGCGGCCGCTGGTCTCGAAGAAGGAGTCGAGCCCGAGTGCCTCGACGTGCAGCGCGGACTGGTGTTTAGCCTGCTTGTTGGTGACATCGAGATCGAGGAAGAGCACATCCTTGTCGGCCAGGGCTGCGTGGACATCGGGAATGGTTGCATTGATCTTCTGGCAGTGCGGGCACCAGTCGGCGCTGGTGTGGATCGCGTAGAGATCGGCCTGCGGGAGCTCCGATCCGGTGCTCTGCCCAGTAGCGACGTTCACCGCAGCACCGCCCAGCAATGCCAGACCACCAAGGCCACCGCACAACGACATCCACTTGCGATCCATGTTCGCTCCAATCGGGTCACGACAACGTCGAGTTGTCCGTTTGTGTGCTCGTTCTCGTGCTGCGCTCGGTTGCACAGGCACGATAGGAGAACCAATCTGCGGCAGCCCCTATTCGCTACCGAGTGAGAATCTGAGCGGGACCGGCACCCGTTGCGTGCGCTCGGTCCCGCGACACGCTGTGAAAGCCTCGGCAGGGTATCTCTGGCCTGGTGCGTATCATGAGGGCTCGCGAGCGAAGGAGCATTCATGGACACCACCGAGATCTCATCCGCCATCCGGGACATCATCGCCGCTCAGGACCCTGACGCGGCCCGCATCCTCGCGGCCGAGACCGACCGGCAGGCCCACACGCTCGAACTCATTGCGTCCGAGAATCATGCCTCCGAGGCGGTCATGCTCGCAGCGGGCACCCCGTTCACCAACAAGTACGCCGAGGGCTACCCGGGCCGGCGGTACTACGGCGGGTGCGCCCACCACGACGAGATCGAGTCGCTCGCGATCGAGCGCGCGACCGCGTTGTTCGGGTGCCGATTCGCCAACGTTCAGCCGCACTCGGGCGCCCAGGCCAACGCGGCGGTCTTCCTGGCCCTGCTCGAGCCGGGCGACACGTTCGCCTCGCTCGTGCTCGCCGATGGCGGCCACCTCTCGCACGGCATGAAGCTCAACATGTCGGGCGCGTGGTTCAAGCCGGTGCACTACCCGCTGCACTACGGCGCGGACCACCCCGAGTTCGAGCGGATCGACTACGACGCGGTCCGCGAGGTGTGCCTGCGCGAGAAGCCCAAGCTGATCATGTGCGGGTATTCGGCCTACCCGCGTGTGATCGACTTCGAGCGATTCCGCGCGATCGCCGACGAATGCGGCGCCCTGCTCCACGCCGACATCGCCCACATCGCGGGGCTCGTCGCGGCGGGCGAGCATCCCTCGCCCTTCCCCCACTGCCACGTGGTCACCACGACCACGCATAAAACGCTCCGCGGCCCGCGCGGCGGCCTGATCCTCACCAACGATGAGGACCTCGCCAAGAGGTTCAACCGCGCCGTGTTCCCGGGCATGCAGGGCGGACCGCTCATGCACATCGTCTTCGCCAAGGCGATCGCTTTCGGCGAGGCGCTGAGGCCCGAGTTCAAGACCTACCAGCACCAGGTGCGCACCAACGCGGCCCATCTCGCGAACGAACTGATCTCGCGCGGCTACCGCATCACGAGCGGCGGGACGGACAACCACCTGATGCTCGTCGACCTGCAACCGAAGGAGCAGGCGCTCGGCACCGAACTCACCGGAGCCGACGCCGAGGCCTGGCTCGAATCGGCGGGGATCATCTGCAACAAGAACGGTGTGCCGCAGGACCCGCGGCCGCCGAAGTCCACCTCCGGTATCCGGCTCGGCGCCCCCGCGATCACTACGCGCGGGCTGCGCGAGCCCGAAGTCACCCGCGTGGCGGAGCTGATCGACCGCGTGCTGAGCGCCGGTGGCGATGCGACAGCCGCCGAGGGCGTGCGCGCGGAGGTGCGGGAACTCTGCGACGCGTTCCCGCTGCACGGGCACCGCACGGCTGCCGGTGTGTGAGCCGGCTCGACGCGAGCCGCCCGATGAGGTACTGAAGCCGCGTGGGCATCGTCGTCGCGGCATTCCTGATGGTCATCTCGCTCGGGGCCGCCGTGTGGGCGGGCGGGGCGTTGTGCTTTGATCTGGTCAAACTCGGCCCTGGCTCGCGGGTGTACGTGTTTAGTGGCTGGTGCCTCGTGTGCGCACTGCTGTGGTTCGTGCTCGGACCGCTCGCGGGGACGGGTGTGGTGGTGGCGATGGTCGCCGGCGTCGCGTTCGCTTGGTCGCGGATCGAGCCGAAAGCCGACAGCGACTGGATGCCGGAGTTCTCGCAGGGCGCGACCGCAGAAGTCCTCGACGAGGGCGGCACCGATCAGGTGCTCGTACACGACATCCGCCGGGGCATCTGGAACCAGAGCGGTGAGGCCGAACTCGTGTTCGTCGACCGGAGGTACCGCCCCTCGGACATCGTCGCGCTCGACCTGTTGATGAGCTACTGGGCCACGCCGCTGCTGTGCCACCCGATCGCGATCTTCGACTTCGGTGAGTCGGTTCCGCAGGGCGAACGCCGGCTGTGCTGGTCGGTCGAGGCACGGCACGTGGCCGACGGTGGGACGCTCAGCATGGTGCAGAGCTTCTACCGTGCGCACGAACTCATCTGCATGGCGCTGGACGAGCGCGATGTGCTGTCGCGGCGGCTGCTCTCGCAGCAGGGCACGGAGGTCTACCTGTATCGCCTGCAGGTCGAGCCGCTCACGGCCCGCCGGCTCTTCCTGCAGTACCTGGACATCGCCAACCGGCTCGACGAGCACCCGCGGTGGTACAACGCGCTCACGACCAACTGCCTGACCGCGGTGTACACGCAGAGCGATGTCGGGCAGCTTCCTTTCGACTGGCGACTCATCGTGAACGGGCGCCTCGACCAGTATCTCTACGATCGTGAGCTGCTCGATCAGTCGATGCCCTTCGACGAGCTCCGTCGCCGGAGCCGGGTGAACACGCTCGTCGATCGCGAGGAGCCACTCGAGGCGTGGGGCGAGACGATCCGGGCGAAGCTCCCGGGCTTCGGCGCCCCGGCGTGAAGCTCGATGGGACCACAGGACGACACTAAAATCCTGTGGAACCGCACCCATTTCTTCTTGACAGGTATCGATACGAGCGTACGCTCGCAGACCGTGGGATTGCGAACCGTGTCATGTCGGGCCGTCGGTTGGCTGACGCTCATCTGGATGACGGTGTTCCTGTGCGTGATCGTCCCGTTCCATCACCGCGGCGCAATCGCGTTGATGGGCGCCGACGCGGATGCACGAAGCGCGCCCGCGGTGACCGAGGCCTTCTGCCCGCTGTGCCTCCTCGCGAAGGATGGCGAGGGGCCGAGCGACGATCGCCCCTCCTCGCCGAACCGTAGCGGGTGCGCGATCTGTCAGCTCACAGCCACGCTCGATACACCCGCACCGCCGCTCGAGCCGCTCGAGCCGGCATCGCCCGCTGGATGGGCCCTCCCGAGCGTTCATGTGGCATCGGTACCGATCCCGGCGCCTCGGTGGTGGGACAGCCGCGGACCACCGTCACGCTCCGCGCTCGCCTGATGAACCAGAGTGCGCACGCACGATCGGTGCGATCTCTCCAGTGCTCGCCGATGTGATCGACCGCTAACGCCGATCACGCGCGCGAACGCCATCTGTGCCGTGGATCAAATCCCGCGACACACCTGCTCTTCCAGACACCGATTCCTCTCCGCGCCGTCGCGGCGCAAGGGATATACCAGTGCATTCACGTCCTGCCTTCACGCTCATCGAGCTACTGGTGGCGATCGCTATCCTTGCCCTGCTGCTCTCGCTCTCGATGACCACTCTCTCGTCCGCGAGCGACCGAGCCGCAGCCCTTGATTGCACGTTCCGTCTTCGCGCGCTGTCGGTCGCGGCGCAGCTCTACGCCGAGGATCACACCGGTCACCTGCCGGGCTCGAGCCATCGCCCGTTCGTAGTGACCGGGATCGGCGCGGACGTGACGTACACGCCCGTCGCTCCATGGCACGCCGCACTGCCGGTCTACCTCGACGTGCGCATCAGCGACCGTAGCCCGGCGCTCGCGATCGATCGAACCGATATCGACCTCCCGACCGCCACCATGACCGATCTGTTCTCGATCGAGCTTGTGTCGATCCGCGAGCGGTATCGGTGCCCCTTCCAGGACCGTGGAAACCAACCCGCGTCACCCGATGCGCTCGGGTACGCGATGAACGTCTACTTTTGGCTCGATGGGTCGGATGAGGCATCGTGGCTCGACTCTCGCGCATTGACACGTCTCGCGAATCTGCCCCGACCGCATGCGACCGTGGTCTTCGGTGAGCACGCGGGCGGCGCCGATCACATCATGGCGCACTGGTGGCGTGCCGGGCTGCGCTCGCCGACCGCGGAGCTCGCGCACGACCGCCACGGCCGGACCGCGGGCGCTGCGTTCCTGGATGGGCATGCCCGAGATGTGCCGCTCGACGCGACATGGCAACCAGGACCAGACATGCCCGCAGCCCCACCCGTGCTCGACCGATGGAACCCGCTGACTGCGCGATGAGCGGGTTCCCGTTCACACGCTCACTCACTCCGCACACACACGTGTCCCCTTGTTTCTCACCCCAAACGGAGTATCCGATGATCGATTCACCCCGCCCTGTACTCGCGACCATGCTCGGTGCCGGTCTCACTTTCTCAGTCGCTCATGCACAAGCCCCACGCATCGATGATGGTGGGATGATCCACCTCGAGTTCTTTGATTCGAACACCTTCTCGCCCGGCGGGACACTCGAAGCGGGGCTCGACATCGGTCAGGGTTCGACCGCGGTCGCCGGCGATGCCGCCGACAACCCGATCCTGCTCAACAGATACCCGGGTGAGACCTACACCGGCGATGCCTCGGTGCTCGACGGGCGGTTCTACTCGAGCCGTCTCGGCTTCTTGCAAGACGGCGTCTTCTCCGAGCGTATGCCCGGCGATTCGTTCGTCGTCACCGTGACAGACATCTCCGACGGACTCGAGATCTTCGAAGGTGGGATGCGGCCGATGTGGATGGTTCACTCGTTCGATCTCATCTTCGACGAGCAAAGCGACGATGAGGGCGACGAGTGGACATTCTTCCCGCTCGGCCCGCTCAACATGAACCACCCCTATGTCACCGCGACCGAGGTTGGGATGTACAGCGCGACGTTTGTCATCGCCCACACGCTCGCCGACGGCTCGACGGGGGCCTACGGGTCGGTCGCGCAGACGGTGTTCTTCGAGGCTGTTCCCGCGCCCGGAGCCGTGATCATGCTCGCGGGCGCTGTGACACTCCGCCGGCGCCGCGGTGCAGGGGGGCGCTCATGAGCCGCAGACGACTCGGCGTCTCCTTCGGTGCAGCGGTACTGGTCGGTGGGGTTGGTTTGGCCGAGGCTGTGCCGCCCCTCGCCGAGCTCGGCTCGGGTCTCGAAGTGATGAATCATGTGTTCGTGGTGCTCGGCACGGACAACGCATTCGATCTGTTCGTGCAGTTCCCCGAGGACATGCCCGCCACGATGTACCGCGCCGAGGAGGACGCATATGTCGCGCCCTACGACGCGGCCCACGGGCGATGGGTCAACGGGCAGTACGGGTGGCTGTACGGCGGGTCGTGGGTGCCACCGCCGGGTGCACTCGTGTGGATCGAGTTGGTCGATGCCGATGAGGGGATCGAGACTCGATTCGCGATCCGCTCGTACGCCGAGTTCGGATCGTTCTCGCCGATCTACGGATCGGAGGGGTCGCCGCCGAGGATCTGGTGGGACACGCGGATGCTGCACACCTACCACCTCGTCGACGAGGTCGGGCTGTACCGCGGTCGGTACCGGGTGTACCTCGGCGACCCCGGTGGCGAACCACTGGCGGGGTACGACGCCGGCGAGATCGAGCTGACCTGGCTCGCCGGGGCGTGCGATCGCGATGGTGATGGCGATGTCGACGGCGTGGACGTGCTCGCCTGGCTCGATCACCAAGGCGATGTCGATCTCGATGGTCTGACGGATGCTTTCGACCTCGCCGGACTCGCCGCCGCCGCGGCCCGCAGCACGATCTGAACCCGGAGGGGGCGCGAGCCGAAGATCGCGCGCACCTCCTATGATTTGCCCATGCTGAGGAAAGTGCTGCACAACAAGGTGCATATGGCGACCGTGACGCGCGCCCGCCCGGACTACGTCGGCTCGATCACGATCGATTCGGACATCCTCCGGGCCGTCGGCCTCCGCGTGAACGACGCGGTCACGGTTGCGAACTGCCGGTCGGGCGCACGGTTCGAGACGTACGTGTTCGAGGGCGAAGCGGGGTCGGGGGCCATCGAGATCAACGGCGCCGCGGCCCATCTCGCCGAGCCGGGCGACAAGGTGATTGTGCTGCACTTCGCACTGATGAGCGATGCGGAGTACGGCGAGCACCGACCGCGCGTGGCGATCATCGACGAGGCCAACCGGGTCGAGCGGCTGATCGAGTACGAGCCGATGATCGAGGTCGCGGGGGCGTAGCACTCAGCCTGTCGCCGCTCCGCCACGTTCGAGCACACGTACGACACACCAGGTCTGTTCCTGCCGAAGACAATCTGCTGGGCCGTCGTGTTTCAGTACCCCGTGGCGTCTTGGGCGGTTGGCGACGGCGGCGACTCAATCCCTGGGGCATCGCCGAACCGCTCCGCCGCCTCCGCGAGGATCGCGCGCGTCGCTGAGGCGCCGATCCGGGTCGCGCCGAGGCCGTGCAGACGGACCACATCGTCCAGCGTGCGCACACCGCCGGACGCCTTCACACCGACGCGCGGGCCGGCGTGCTGCCGCATCAGCGCGATATCGTGATCGGTGGCGCCCGCCGACGCGAGCCGACCATCCGCACCCTTCACGAACCCGAATCCCGTCGACGTCTTCACGAAGTCGGCACCGCACTCGGTGCATATCTCGCACAAGCGGACTTTGTGCGCATCACTCGTGACATAGTCGGTCTCGAAGATGACCTTCACGAGCGCGCCACCGGCACGCCCGACCTCGATCACCGCGGCGATGTCGTCGCGTACCCCTGACCACTCCTCGCCGAGCACGCGAGCGATGTTGCACACCATGTCGAGTTCGCGGCACCCGTCCCTCACCGCTCGTTCGCTCTCAGCAACCTTCGCACCGGTGCTCGTTGTGCCGTGCGGGAAACCGATCACCGTACACACCGCACCGATCGCACCCTCCGCCACGACCGGGGCCATCGCGGGCACATCACTCGGGCGCACGCACACCGAGGCCAGCGGGAACCTGCCGAGCGCCCCCACATCGGCGCGCACCTCGCTCGATGTGAGCATCGGGTGCAGCAGGGCGTGGTCGATCAGCCCCGCGACGGCATCCACCGAGTCGAGCACCTTGCTCATGACCCACCCGCAACAACATGCTCGATCCGCCGCGCGCCGGGCTCGAACGCACCATCGACCTCGGGCTCGCCGAGCGAACCGCCCGCAAACCGGAATGTCGTGAGCCGGAACGCACCCCGCTCGAACTCGTACCCATCGCCCGCGTCTTCGTAGAGCAGGCCGCTGGCCTTACCGTCCGCACCCGGTGCCACGATGAGCGTGAGCGGGTCGACCGGCTGCTCGTCCGAGTACTGCATGACCGGACCAATGGGCAGGATCGCACCCGGTCGAAGGTAGAGCCGAGGGAGCTCCACATCGGCCTCAGCATCGATCAGCGGGTCGATCCGCGGCCACTCGCGCGCGAACGCTGGAACCTCGGCCGTCCCCGGAGCAGCGTTCTCCAGGACGTCGCACACCGCGAGCAGATCACGACCCAGCAAGAAGGCGTGCTCGATCGATCGGGACGAGGCATCGCCCGGCGCGCCGAAGAAGGCGGGGCGGATGACGGGCAGCCCGTCGGTGTGGGTCTCGCGGAACACCGTGTAGAGGTACGGCAGCAGACGATACCGGCGTTCGATCGCGCGGCGGCAGGTCGCCTCGCACGCTGGCCCCATCGACCAGGGCTCCTTGTCGATCGAGCCCGTCACGACGTGCCCTCGCGCGAACGGCAGCAGGCACCCGATGCCCATCCACCGCGCGAAGAGCTTCGGATCGCCCTCGCCGAAGTCCATGAAGCCGCCGATATCGGGGCCCACAAAGGGCTGACCGCTCAACCCGAGGTTGAGGCACATCGTGATCGACCAGCGCAGGTCGTCCCAGGTCGCGCTGTTGTCGCCGGTCCAGGTCGCGGCATACCGGTGACCGCCGATGAAGTTGGACCGCGTCAGGATGAACGGACGGCGGTCCGGCTGGGCCTGCTGCATGCCCTCGCGCGACGCGCGGACCATCAGCATGCCGTAGACGTTGTGGTAGAGCGCGTGCGGGGCCGCCGGCAGGTCATCGCCGCCGCGGTGCCAGCAGTTCTCCGGCACGGTTTTGGTGACATCGACGAAGTTCGCCGGCTCGTTCATGTCGTTCCAGACACCATCGATGCCGTGAGCCAAGAAGTCCTTGTAGAGACCAGCCCACCAGGTTCGCGTCTCCGCGCGTGAGAAGTCGGGGAAGATCGTTTTCCCCGGCCACACCTCGCCGTGGTAGGGCGCGCCATCCGGTCCGATCAGGGCGTGCTCGCCCTCGGTGGCCTGGACGTACACGTCGTACGACTCGTCGACGGCCGGCGCAGGGTCGATCATCCAGACCGAGCGAAAGCCAAGGGTGTGCAGCCGGTCGTTAAGCGAGCGCGGATCGGGGAACCGCTGCGGATCGAAGGTGAAGATCCGATACCGATCCATGTAGTGAATGTCGAACCAGATGCAGTCGCAGGGGATCCGGCGCGAGCGAAACTCCTCAGCGATCCGCAGCGCCCGGCCCTGCGGGTAGTACGACCATCGGCACTGGTGATAGCCGAGCGTCCACCGCGCGGGCATCGGCATGGTGCCGGTGAGCCGCGCGAGCTCCTGAACGACATCGCCGGGATGATCGCCCTCGAGCACGTACACCGGGTACGGCATGCCTTCCGCGATGAACCGGATGCGGCCGCCGCTGGCATCGATCGCGGTTAGGTCGATCGTGGCCCGGAACGTGGTATCGGCCAGCACACCGAAGGCCGAACCATCCGGACGCACCGCCACAACCCACGGATGAGATTGATACAGACTCGGATTGCTGTCCGAGTAGCCGGGGAAATCCGTGTTCCAGCAGGTGGTGCGCTGGTCCGAGCGTTCGAGCGGGCCGGCGGTCATGCCCGTGCCGTACACCGCTGTCCCGGCGGGTATATCGACCTGCGCGACCCACCGGCCGTCGCGGCTCACACCGAAACGTGGCACCGGCGCGGTCGTGCTCGCCGGCCCGACGACCTCGAAGGCGCCGGCCAGTGCGAAGCTCGGGGGCAGTTCCTCGAGCGAGACACCGGGCGGCAGGAACCGCGATGTGGCATCGGTGAGCACCACACCATCACCGGTGCGCAGCTCATCGACAGGTTGGTCGAGATCGAAACCCGCGCGGAAGCGGGAGGCCGTCGAACGCACCCGCGGATCCCACGTGTCTTTCGCCATCACAGCTGAAAGGTCGTCCATGCCGGAGGTGTAGCGGGGGCCAGATATCAGCACAACCCAGCGGAACCCCGGGCGGGTCGAAGAGCGGCCATCACCTGCAATCGGCCGGTTTCGCCTAGGATCCCCTCCCGGCTCGTTGCCGTACAGAACAGTCTTCGGAGGCACTATGGCTAAGGCAGTGGTCGACCCGCAGGAACTCCGGCGGTTCGCGAACAACGTCAAACAGTTCAACAACGGTCTCCAGGACGCGATGCGGAAGCTGCAGGGCCAGTTCAGCGCCCTCGGCGAGAGCTGGCAGGACCAGGAGCAGAAGAAGTTCGCCGAGCAGTTCGAGGAGACCATGCGGATCCTCGCCCGGTTCGCCAAGACCGCTGACGAACAAATTCCGTACCTGATCCGCAAAGCCGATCGCGCCGAGGAGTACCTCCGCCAGCGTTGACGGCCCCTGTCGTCGCGTTGATCCAGGAGCACCGTCCGCATGCCCGACAAGGCCGATGTCCGCTCACTCGATGTCCTCGGCGACATGCGCCGCTCGGTCATCCTCTTTCAAGAAGAGGCCAAGCAATCGCTCTCGGTGGCCTCAGCGGAGATTCAGCGGACCCTCCAATGGGTCGAGCACGATCGCCTGCCCTTCTGGAAGAGCGAGGTGAACCGTCGGCACGACGCCCTCATGAAGGCCAAGCGCGACCTTCAGCAGGCCGAGAGCCAGAAGAAGTTCGGCAAGGTCTCCACCGTCGACGAACGCAAGGAAGTCCGCCGACGCGAGGAGGCGGTCCACGAGGCGCGAGAGAAGGTGAACTCCTGCCAGAAGATGCTCCGGGTGCTCGATAAGGAGCTCACGAACTACTACGGCGGTGTGCAGGGTGTGAGCCGACTCCTCGAGGTCGACCTGCCCAAGGCCTCGCACCGGCTCAAGCGGATGGGTGATGTGCTCGCTGAGTACGCGCAGGGCGGCGGCGGTGGCCAGGCGAGCGCAGCCCAGCACGCACAGACCCGCCCGGAGACCGCGGGCACGGCGTCGGCTCCGGTCGCGACCGGTGTACCCCGGGCCGACGTCTCGACGCTCAACAAGCTCCGCCAACGGGTCCCTCGGGAGGGTGCGCGTGCGGAGGCGACGCGAGAGAGCCGCGTGAAGGTCAAGCTCATCCAGCGCGAGCTCAACCAGGCCCACGCCGACCGCGTCGTGCTGTTCGCCGAGGACGAGGATCAACCCGAAAAGGGCCAGACCATGCTGGTCGAAACCGGCGCCGAGAGCGCCGAGGCGATCGCGCTGGTGCGCACCGCACCGGTCGACGAGGAAGACAGCGGGTGGACCGTGGTTCGCCTCGCGACCGACGGAGCCATGGGCACGTTCCTCCGCGTCCCGGTGACGCGGGTCGTCGACACCGAGACCCCGACGTTCCGCGCCCTCGGGCTGGATCAGGGGTGGGGCATGCTCCTCGACGGCGCGGGCGAGGGGTACGACGTGCGCGCCGATGTGCGGTGCGTGTTCGATCAGCGCGATCACGTGGTGTGGGGTACACTCGACCGCTCGGGGTGATGAGGTGGTTGAGGGCGTGAACCGAGGTTCTGAGCGATGAGTCTGACCGTTCCGCAGAGTCGATTGTCCGACGCGTACGACGCGTTGCTCATCAACTGGGATCACACCAAGGAGAAGTGGCGGGACGATGCCCGGCGGCAGTTCGAGAAGGACTTCGTCGACCCGGCGTCACCCGCGGTCAAGTCGGCGCTGACCGCGATGAGCTCCATCAGCGAGCACCTCGTCGCGGCGAGGCACGCCTGCCAATGACCAGCGTCGCAGCGGCATCGGCCGAGGCCGGAGAAGGAGGGCGGACCACGCCCCCGCTCGATCGCGCGCGCACACTGCTCGGCGGCTACGCCGAGATGCTCCGGCGCCACGGTGAGCGGCGGACCGAGATCGCCGAGGAATTCGATCGGCGCACACGCGCCGCGACCGCCAAGCTCGAGCGTGAACGCGAGGACCTCGCCACGAAGCGCAACACCACGATCGCCGAGGCGGAGGCGGAGAAGCAGAGCCGGCTCGCCGAGGTGCGCGGTCAGCTCGACGGGCAGATCGCCGACATCGAGCGGAAACGCAAGGCGGTGCTCGCGGGCGAGACCGAGCAGGTCCAGGCCAAGCTCGCGCGGCTCAAGAAGGAACGCAAAGACAGCGAGTGGCTCGCGGAAACGGTGACAGAAGCCGACGAACGGGCCGCTGCGGCGCTGCTGCAAGCGATCGAGACGATCGTGCCCGCATCGATCGAGCGGCTTGAGGCGATCGAAGACGCGGCGCGCGCGGCCGGCAAGAAGATCGCCGGCCCGGACGCATCGTTCCCCGCTCCCGAGACGGCCGAACCCCTCGAACTCAACCCGAAAACGCTCAAAGTGTCCGCGGAGCAGCTGCTCACCGAGGCGCAAGAGAGCGTGGACGGCTTCGGCGGCCGCGGCATCGGCGGTCTGCTCGGGCTCGGCAAGGGGAAGGCCGAGGCCAAGTGGGCCGAGCTCGCGGCGCTCCTGGGCACCGCTCGCGCCAGGCTCGAAGCGACCGACACCAAGGGTCGCGAGCGTCACACCGCGATCCTCGAGCACGCGGTGCAGAAGCAAGAGCGCGAGAAAGCCAGTCTTCGCACGAAGTTCGACGAGAAGAAGGCGAAGTACGAGAAACGGATCGCGGATGTCGAGACCGCCGTCGAGCAGAAGTACGGCACGCGGCTGCGGGAACTCCAGGAGCTGCGCGATCGGCAGATCGGTGAGATCGACCGGCTCTGTGAGGAGAAGTGCGGGCAGGCGCGCTCGAAGGCAGACGCGGCGCTCGCCGAACTCGACCAGTGGTACGCCGGCGAGACGCGCGAAGCGTCCGAGGCGTGTGATGCCGCGACCGACGAACTCCGCCGCGAGTGGGACGCCCGTGTCGCCGAGTACGACGAGCTGACCCGCGACCTCACGACCCTCGGTGCGCACCTGGGCAAGCCGTGGGCCGAGGATTCCTGGGACGACTTCCCCGGCCCACCCGCCGACGCCGAGCCATCGCCCGTGCATGTGGGCACACTCCGCGCTGACCTGGACACACTCGAGGGCGGCCTACCAAGCGAGGACACCGGGCTCCGCCAGCCGGCGACGCGGTCGTTCGACGTGCCGCTCATGCTCGACACCGATGGCATCTGCTCGCTGCTGCTCTCGGTGGGCCGCGACGGCCGAGACACGGCGCTCGCGCTGATGCGATCCGTGATGCTCCGATCGCTCGCGATGCTGCCGCCCGGCAAGTGCCGGTTCACGATGTTCGACCCGGTCGGCCTTGGACAGAGCTTCTCGGCCTTCATGCACCTGGCGGACTACTCCGACCTGCTCGTGAGCGGCAAGATCTGGACCGATCCCCGGCAGATGGATCAGCGGTTGACGGATCTCTCCGAGCACATTGAGAACGTCATCCAGGCGTACCTGCGGAACGAGTACGAGACCATCGAGCAGTACAACCGCCAGGCGGGCGAGATCGCCGAGCCGTACCGCTTCCTTGTGATCGCCGACTTCCCGACGAATTTCCAGGAGGAGTCCGCCAAGAAGCTCGCCGGCATCGTGACGACCGGCCCGCGGTGCGGCGTGCACACGATCATCCTCGCCGATCCGCGGGAACGGATCCCCAAGGGCATCGAGCTGGCCGACATCGAGGATAGCTCGCTCGTCATCGAGCAGGACCGCGAGGCGATGGAGGACGAGGGCAAGCTCGTTCTCCGCGTGCGCGACGATGGTGTGCTCCGGCCGTTCCCGCTCACGATCGACGCCGAGCCATCGGATGCGCGCTCGACGACGCTGCTGCACCGCCTCGGCGCGCACTCGATCGAGGCCGCCAGGGTCGAGGTGCCGTTCTCGACGATCTCGCCGCGGTCCGAGCAGTTCTGGACCCGGTCGAGCGCCAAGGACATCCGCATCCCCGTCGGACGAACCGGCGCCACCAAGAAACAAGAGATCAGCCTCGGCATCGGCACCGCCCAGCACGCACTCATCGCGGGCAAAACCGGTTCGGGCAAGTCGACCCTGATGCACGCGATGATCACCTCGGCCGCGGCCTGGTTCAGCCCCGACGAGGTCGAGCTGTACCTCTGCGACTTCAAGGCCGGTGTCGAATTCAAGACCTATGCCGAGCGTCAGTTGCCCCACGCGAAGGTCGTCTCCATCGAGACCGACCGCAACTTCGGCCTCTCTGTGCTCCAGAAGGTCGATAGCGAGCTGGTCGGCCGAGGCGAGCTCTTCCGCGCGTTCAACGTGCAGAACGTCGCGGGCTACCGCGACCGGCTGACCGGCGAGGTCGACGCCGAGATGACCAAGGCACGCGAGGTCTACGCCCGCACCGGCGGCAACCCGAGCATGCCGCGCATCCTTCTGATCTGCGACGAGTTCCAGGAACTCTTCACCACCGACGACAAGGTCGCACAGGAGTCGACGCTCATCCTCGACCGCCTCGTCCGCCAGGGCCGCGCGTTCGGCATCCACGTGATCCTCGGCTCGCAGACCCTCGGCGGGGCCTACTCGCTCGCGCGCACCACGCTCGGCCAGATGGCGGTCCGCGTCGCACTGCAGTGCAACGAGCAGGACTCGATGCTCATCCTCGGCGAGGACAACCCCGCGGCCCGCCTGCTCACCAGGCCCGGTGAAGCCATCTACAACGATGCCGGCGGTCTCGTCGAGAACAACAGCCACTTCCAGGTCGTGTGGATGAACGACCGTCAGCGGGACGAGACCCTCGACCGCATCCGCAGCATCGCGATCGACTCACCCGACTTCGAGGTCGGCGAGCCGATCGTTTTCGAGGGCAACAAGCCCGCCGATGTCACCACCAGCATCCACCTGCCCACGATGTTCGACGAGATCCGCGCCGGCGGCACCGCCAAACCGGACATGGCGGTGCTCGGCGAGCCGATGGCCATCAAGGAGCCGACCGGTGCGGTGCTCCGCCGCGAGGCCGCGTCGAACGTCATCATCGTCGGGCAGAAGGAAGAGTCGGCCCTCGCGATGATCGCGACCTCGTCGGTCTCGCTCGCCATGCGCGACACCGAGACACGGTTCCTCTTCATCGACGCCTCGCGGTCCGACGAGCCGGAGCACGGCTACCTCGCCAAGCTCACCGCTGCGTTGCCGGCCAACGCCCGCTTCGGCCTGACCGATGAGGCCGGCCAGCTGGTCGGCGAGGCCCACGCCGAACTCGAGGCCCGCAAGGCCGGCGGCGCCGCTGAGCACTCGGTTTACCTCTGTATCTACGGCCTCCAGCGCTGCCGCACCCTCCGCATGAGCGACGACTTCGGCGGCGGCTTCAGCTTCGGCGGCGACACCGACGATGGTCCGCCCGCCGCGGACCCATCCAAGCAGCTTCAGGAAGTGCTCGACGAGGGCCCGGAGCTCGGGATCCACGTCATCGCGTGGTGCGACACCGCGGGCTCGCTCGAGCGCACGCTGGGCCGCTCTGGGCTCAACCACTTCGACGCCCGCGTGCTCTTCCAGATGAGCCAGGGTGACTCGATCACCCTCATGGACTCGCCCTCGGCCTCGAACCTCGGCATCAACAACCGAGCCCTGCTCTACCGCGAACAGGCCGGCCTCGAGGAAGTGTTCCGCCCGTTCGCGCTCCCGAGCGCGAAGTGGGTCCGATCGCTCGATTGACACGCTGAACAGAGACGCTGGTTTTTTCTGCCGGGTGTGTTTGCGCGCACATCGCGGCACGATGGTGCCGCCACAAACGAAAACCGCCGACCCAAAGGGTCGGCGGTGCGTGAGTGGCTCTCGGTTTGCCCGCTTGATCGTGCCCCGGAGGACCCGATCACCGGGCCATCATCGGCGCGACCACACGTCCCTCAGACGAGGAAGTCGCTGCCAAAGGCGACGAGCACGTCGATGAAGTCATCGGCGTCAACATCGCCGTCCTGATCGAAGTCCGCCGTGAGGCAGTCGCCGAAGGAACCGAACTGGACGAGCACCGCGATGAAGTCGCTGGCGTCAACCAGGAAGTCGCCGTTGGTGTCGCCGGTGCGGTCGATCGAGCAGAGGTCGATCTGGTTGGTGATGACAGCCTCATCGCGGGCGTCCACCACACCGTCGCCGGTGAGGTCACCGTCGGTGTAGCGGGGGAACGCCGCGCCGGGGTTGAAGAGGGCGAGATCATCGCCGTCGAGGTCGCCGTCGAGGTCGAGGTCACCGACGAGGGTGCCGATGACCGTGCCGACCACGTAGCAAAGATCGTCGGTGTCGACGAGGAGGTTGCCGTCCATGTCGGCCGACAGGTCCATCTCGGCGGCCTGGTCGATGTCGTTCCAGCAGCCGAAGTTGTCGACGACGTAGTTGGCGTCGCTGAGGTCGACGATGCCGTCCTGACCGGTCGGGGCAGCACCCGGGGTCACGTTGGCGTTCTGGGCGATGGTGACGACCGTGCCCTGGGCCGTAAGCACGTCGAGCGGGCGGCACCGGGCGTTGGCGTCCGCGTTCGCGACATCCGCAGCGGAGTAACCGGCGGCGTAGACGTTGGACACACCGTTGACCGCGACGATCTGCGTGCCGAAGAAGTTGCCGGCGGCCGGAACGGCGTTCGCCTGAGCGAGCGGCGTCAGACCGATGTTGCCACCGAGCACCGCGAAGACGCCCTGGGTCGCCGAGGCGGTATCGACGCGCTCGAACGCGGGAACGCGATCGAGGGTGCCGGTCGCCGGGTTGATCCAGAGGCCGTCCGCGAAGAAGCGGATGTCCTCGGCGGAGTAGTTGCCGTCGCCGTTGAGGTCGCCCAGCACCTCGATGATGGCGGTGCCCTCGGGGGTGCCGTTGCCGGCGTCGTCGTCGCCATCCCAGCCGCCGAAGGCGAGGGTGCCGTTAGCGCCATCGTTGCGATCGTCGTAGGCCTCGAGCGCCTCGTCGATATCGGCGAGGGTGCGGGCGGTGCGGTCCGTGACAGTCGAGTCGTAGTCGAAGTCGAAGGCGATCAGGTTGCGGATGGTGAGCGGCGAACCGTCGGCGACGAAGCCGCCCCCGGCCTGGAGGTAACCCATCGAGCCGTCGGTGCCGTCCGAGTAGGTGCCGACGCTGAGATCGGTGCGACGGTTCACGTCACCGGCGGTGCCGGTCTCGAAGTTGTCGTACACCGCGTTGGCCAGGGTGTTGGTCGCGCGAACCTCGTTCTGCAGGAGCTGGTTGAATCCGGGGTTGGGGATGAAGTTGACGGGGTCGCTCAGATCCTGGGCCAGATCGAGCGCACCGAAGGGGATGAAGGTGGTGGCGATGAACTCACCCGGAGTGAAGAGGTTCGCACCGACACCGGGGGCACCCGCGAAGGCCTCGACCGAACGGGTCAGGTTGTTGATGTAGGCCGCACCGAAGGGGTTGGCCATCGGCGGGTTGGTGTTCGCAACACCGTCGTTGCCATCGTCGAAGCGAGGCAGGGCGGCCGCAGCGAGCGGATCCGGCGCGTTGGTGCCGGCGTCGACACCGGGGACCTGGCGTCCGGTGGCGAAGACGTTGAGCGCCGAGCGGGGGTCGCCGAGGGTCACGAACGACGCCGGACCACCGAGGCGGAAGCCGTTCTCGTCGTTGTCGAGCACGTTGTCGATGTTCGGACGAGCAAAGGCGACGCCACCGATGTGGTCGTTGCGGATGGCGAGCAGCTCGTACTCGTCATCGGTGAGCTCGGAGACCTGACGCTCGGCGCCCGAGTACCCGATGCCGAGACGGGTAGTGCGAACGGTGTTCTCCATGCGCGAAGAGCCACCCTTGTTCGACGGGATGTAATCGGGGCCGACCTGGTCGGCGGCGGTCTGAGCCTGCGGGCCGATGTTGTCGCCGATGGCGCGGGAGGGGTCGATGCCGAGCGAGTTCGACCACCCGTTGCGGGTGCCCGAGCCAACATCACGTGTGATGAAGACGAGGTTCTCGCCGTTGTTCCGGCGGCCGGTGACGTAGCCGAACTGGAGATCGGTGAAGTCGATCTCCTGGAGGCCGACACCGAAGTTCACAAGACCGGCGATCGGGGTGTAGGTGAGCGCGGTGTCGAAGACGGTGTCGTTGTCGGGGTTGGCAACGTTGGTGTTGCGGCCGAAGGTGCCCGGGTTAGGAAGCGTGTTCGACTGACCGTTCTCAGCGAGGTTGGAGAGCACCTGACCCAGGCCATCGGTGGCGAAGAGCGGGTTCTGGCCGTAGCCCTGAGCACCCGGGACGGTGTCGAAATCCTGCTTGTCGAGCTCACCAAGGGGGAGACCGCCGGGGCCCTGGAGGGCCCAGAGGCCGGGGACGTCGATCGGGGCGAAGTCGATCGAGGTGAAGCCACCGGTCGAGTTGAGCACCGCGTTGAAACCGGCGTTCGAGCGGGAGGGCCAGCCCATCGGGTTGGTGGTCACCGGGTTGGTCACGCTGACACGGTTCACCGCGAGGTCACCCTCGCCCGAACCGAGCTGACCGAACTCGAAGCCGGGAGGGGTGGAAGTCGAGTCGAAGATGCCGAGGGCGGGACCACCGACAGCGGTCGCACGGAAGCTGTCGTACGCGCCGTTGGAGCCGAAGGTGCCCGGAGCGCCGGCGTCCGAGAGGACAGCACGGCCGTTGGCCGAGAAGGCCGAGCGGCCGCCGAAGGCCAGGAGGTCCTCCAGGCCGTTGATCGAACCGACCGCGTTGTACTGGACGGTGAAGAAGTCGTTGGCACCGAAGCCACCGCCGCCGTTCACGGCGCCGGCGGACGACACCGCTGCCGGGGCGAGCTGGTCGACGAGACCGCCGCCGGTGACGTTGGTGTCATTGTCAAGGTCGAGAAAGTCGTTGGTGGCCGGGAGCGCCGAACCAGAGCCCGCGGGATCGTCGAGGAACAGGGCTTCCTGCAGCGTGGCGCCCGAGCCGTTGACGGTGCCGGTCTGGGCGATCGCGAGAGTCGCGACCGAAGCAAGGCCGCCAGCAGCGGCGAGGAGACGAGCGATCGAGGATTGCATGCAATCTCTCCGTACGAGAGGACAGTGCGAAACGACACCCCGAACGCCGGAGCGCCGCGCGACCTGAACTCGTTGACTGGGGCATCATCTCTCCCCAGACGCGGTTCTCTTGTCGCAAGCCGCGAAAGTCGTATTAACGACTCTCGCTGCAATCTCAAGCCTGAAACATGCTCAGAAGTACCGGGAAATCGTTCAGCGGCGAGGCCGTGGCGACAACTACCGTGGGCCGGCTGTTAAAGCGGCTGATCTTCTCTTACTCGCTCCGAGCTCTGATTGGACACCTCTTCCGAGTCCACCAACGAAGATAGAATCCGGTCGTACGGGGAGCCCGTCAGGCTGTAAAAACGATCGCCAACTTCAGAATTCTCCATGAACTCAGTCAGTGTCTTGAACTCGGCGTGCCCGTCGAGATACACGAATGACGTCCGACCGCCATCACCGCTCACCTTCACAGCGCCAATCTCGCCACCTTCACCCATCGCTCCGCCGAATTCGCCGAGCGGCTCAATCTGGGATCCTGTTCCTTCAGCGACCCGGTCGCGAACAGTCGGCAGTGGCATATGCTCGAATGCTCCGGTAAGGTCGACCGCCAACTCGCTAGGATTAAACCGACAGCTGTTGCACCCGTATGTACCTTGATACATCGAACGAACAAGGGTGATCGGCCGATGCGATTTCGACTCCGAGACATCAACACCTTGGCCCATGTTGCTGCTTGCGGGTTCTCGCACGGCCCTCCAGTCCTCTCGGTCGTCGAGCTCGGTTGCGAGCATAGTCCGTGACGGCGTCGACACCCGGGCAGCGCGGACGAGCTGGTTCACTCGCTCCGTAACGTCGTTGGGGTTGTCTTTCACGAACTTGTTGCGAGGTACGATGATGTGGTTGGCAGCAAACGCAACTCGAGCGACCTGTCTGTCCTGGGGAGTGCCACCTGTCGACTCTGACGGCGGACTGTCTTGTGTGTTGTTCGACAGGTCTGTCTGCCACGACTCCCAGTCCTCGGCATTCGGACCGGGGTTCGTTCGCGGAGCCCCCCCATTGAGGACCGCAGGACTCTGAAATGCCTCATCATTCGTTGTGCTGCCATTGAAGATCGCATGCGACCAATGCACATAGCCAAAGAAGTCGTCAGCGGTGCATGACTGGCACTGAATCGGGTTGCCGGCATCATCAAAGAAGTCCCAGCCGAGACCACGTTCAGAATTAGCGTACGCATACGCCGGTGGATAGAAGTCCTCATCGACCGTGTACGACGTCGCGCCGATGGCGATCTGCCGCATGTTGTTTTGAATGACCGCGACCCACGCGGCACGCCTGGCCTTGCCAAGTGTCGGAACAAGAAGGCCGATCAGCAGTGCGATGATGGCGACGACGACGAGCAGTTCGATCAGGGTGAACGCGGGACGTCGTGTGCTGTGCATATGACGGTGACTCCGGGTATCGGGTGATGCTCGGTGTCCGAGCAAGGTAATGGGCGGATATTCAAGAAGCGTTCAGATTCGGCAAAGATCCCGTGTATCCGCACGCTGACCGGCAACAGCAAAACAGAAATAGCGCCGCACAGTCGTGCGAGAAAGCAGGGTGTTCTCTGGTGTGCAGCTGGTAGGGCGGGCCGTATGATGGCACCGTGGTTCGACGACGCGGATGCATGATGCCGCACCGCTTCTTGATGTCAAGCCTGGCCCCGTAGCTCAGCGGTGAGAGCAAGCGACTCATAATCGCCTGGTCCTCGGTTCGAATCCGAGCGGGGCCATTTCATCACACAACCATCACCATTCCTTTGCGCAAGCTTTAGATTCTGTCCGGGGTGCGCTTGGAGGGAGATTCGAGCACATCGGTCTTTCGCATGTGTTCAAGTGCGGCAACAACAGGGTGTTGCGCAGCCTGTCCGCCAACCTCTGCGAGTTGATGGCGACAGCTCGTCCCCGGGGCCACCACAGCAGCCTCCGGATCCAACCCACGCACCGCCGGGAGCAAAGAAATTTCTGCGATTGCCTCAGAAAGCGCGACCCGATCGGCCATGTAGCCGAAGCTTCCCGCCATCCCGCAACAGGTCGTGTCCAAAACCTCGACGTTGTCAGACCCGAACACTCGTCGCAAGAAACCCGCTGACGAATCGGCCCCGAGCAGTGCCTTCTGATGGCAGTGCGCGTGCAGGGCGACCGAACGCTCGGAACCGGCTGGCTCAGGGCAACGGGGATGCACATCCCACCGCTCCTCAAGAAACTGCTCGACTAACGAGGCCGCCCCGGCGATCCGCCTTGCCTCTGCGCGGCCTGGGTGCTTGAGGTCTTGCCACTCGTCCTGTATCGCGCTCAGACAACTCGGCTCGCACACGAGCACACCCGCAGCGTCGGTCCGCTTGACCGCGGCTGCGAGCCGCGCCGCCGTCGTCGAGATCACGGATTGCGCCCGCTCGAGCAGCCCGACCGAGACGTGCGTCCGCCCGCAGCACCCAACGTCGGCAACTTCGACGTGGTACCCGAACGCGTTCAACAGCTCGATCGAGGCCAGGCCGATCTCCGGCTCGTTGAACGCTGTGAAGCAGTCGGCGAACAGCACCACCGTCGGTGCGTCCGCCGGCAGATCCGCGTTGAGCCGGCCTCGTCGCTCGCCACGCCGCACCTGTCGCATCAGCGATGGGGCAAACAGTGGCAGCGACCGCTGCGGCGCCAACCCCAGCACCCGGTTCGCAATCGCACGCGACGGCGCCGCCGCCGACAACACGTTGCTCACCGGCGCCAACACCGAGCCCATCCGGTTGAGCCACCGCACCTCCGCGAACGCGTGCGCCTGGAGCGATGCCCCACCCCGACTCTTGTAGCTCTGGGCCAGGTACTCCGCCTTGTAGGTCGCCACATCCACATTGGTTGGGCACTCGCTCTTGCACGCCTTGCAGCTCAGGCAGAGCCGGAGCGTCTCGTGTACCTCGGGATCGTCCCACGTCGGTTCGCCGGCGCGCGATGCCGACTCGAGCTGGCCGGTCATCGCAAGACGCAGCGCGTTGCCGCGACCACGCGTGGTGTGCCGCTCGTCGCGTGTCGCCATGTAGCTCGGGCACATCACCCCGCCCTGCGTCTTGCGACACACGCCCGAGCCGTTGCACAGCTCGACCGCGTGGTCGTACCCGCCCGCGCTCGCGTACTCGAAGTACGTGTCGACATCACGCCGCGGGATCGTCCGCCCATCGGGCTTGAGGCGTGTGCGCTCAGAAATGCTCGCAATCGCACCGGGTGAAACGATGTTGCCGGGGTTGAGCAGCCCTCGAGGATCGAAGATCGCCTTGACCTCGCGGAACGCTTCGATCAGCTCCGGACCGAAGTACTCGTCGAGCAACGGCCCGCGTGCACGACCGTCGCCGTGCTCCCCGCTCATCACGCCGCCGAGTTCCTTGGCGAGCGCCGCGGTGCGCTCGGCGATCTCGTGCATCCGCGCCTCATCCGCCGGATCACGCAGATCGAGCAGCGGCCGCACGTGGAGCACACCGACCGACGCATGCGCATAAAAAGCCGCACGCGTGCCCTGTGCGTCAATGATCGCGCGAAGCCGACGCACGAACTCGCCCAACCGCTCCACGGGCACCGCGTTGTCCTCGATAAAGCCAAGCGGCTTCCGCGAGCCCGGGATCGCGTGCAGCAGCGGCTCACCCGCCCGACGCAGCGCAAGCAGGTCATCGATCGCACCGGCCTCCGTCTCGAGCGCAAGGCCAGCATCGGGGCACCACGCCGCGGCATGTACTTGGAGCGACTCGAGCCGCTTAGCAACCGCAACCTCGTCGTGTTCGAGAAACTCGACGTACAGACACGCCATCAAGTCACCATCGCTCACCGGCGGGGGCAACCGCTCGACAAACGGCCTGCACTGCGCGTTCAGACGGCCCGTCGCGATCACCATGTCGTCGAGCAGCTCAACCGCTGACGGCCCGAGCTCGAGCAGGGCCGGCACCTGCTCGATCGCCTCGTCGAGGCCGGCAAACCCGAGCACGCCCAGCGCTTTGGCCTTGGGCACGGGGTGCAGCGCGAGTTCCGCTGCGGTCACGATCGCGAGCGTGCCCTCGCTCCCACAGATCAGCGGCGCCAGATTGACGCGCTCGATGGCATCCGCCCCGTCTCGCTCCGCCGCCTCGACCTGATCGAGCATCATGTCGAGCGCGTAGCCCGCGTTCCGCCGCAGTGTCTTCGGGAACCGCTGGCGGATCAGGGCGCGGTGGCGATCCACCACATCCACAACACCGACCGTGAGCCGGCGCACCACCTGATCCCGCGCCGCTGCGCCCGCCTCAAGCCGAGCCGGTGTCCCATCGGCGAGAACCACATCAACACCGCGCACCGACTCGGCGGTCCGCCCGTACTTGATCGACCGCGTGCCCGCTGCGTTGTTGCCGATGCACCCCCCGACGTTCGCCTGCTTGACGGTGCTCGGATCCGGCGCGAAGAACAGGCTGTGCGGCTCGAGCAGCCGGTTCAGGTCAGCGATCGCGAGCCCGGCCTCGGCCCGGCACATCCGCGCCCCCGCATCAACCTGGATCAGCCCGCGCATCCACGCCGACGTATCGAGCACGACGGCTTCGTTCACGCACTGCCCCGCAAGGCTCGTCCCCCCGCCACGCGGCAGCATCGCGAGCCCGTGCTCGTGGCAGTACACCACGGCCCGGTGAAGATCCGACGCATCCCGCGGGATCAGGACCCCGATCGGCTCGACCTGATACAGGCTCGCGTCGGTCGCGTACAGCTTGCGATCGTGCTCGCCGAATCGAACCTCACCCTCGACGAGTTCGGTGAGCGCCTCGGCGTGCCTGCGGCGGTCGATCGCTGGGTCGATGCGAAGTGATGTGGCGACAGCGGTCGCACCGGGTGCGGTGGTCATCACCGGATGCTAGGGACCTTGGGTCGCACAATTTCTCGCGTGGCAGGAGATGTCCGAGATCACCATCGAGAATGACGAACAGTCGGCGGATCGATCTCGCCGAGGCGGAACAGGATCCAGTCGCCATCGGCGCTCGGCGAGCGATTAGGCGTCGCGGTCCAATTGTCAACCTTGCCGTGCGAACGCCAGGAGTTCGTCTCACGCACCGCTGGCCATGTACCGCCGTCATCGTCATGGTCGGCGCCGATCGAGTAGAGGACTGGCCCCGCATCGGTCAGTCGGTATCGCACCGGCTGCCCGTCGAAGATGTCCCGTGGCACGCTTGGCAACAGATGCGGAACCAGTTCGTCGAGGGAGGCCGGCCATGCGCCGTGCTCGGCGAAGTGCTGGCACAGAGCGATGGCGACAAGGATACCCCGCTGCTCCTGCTCCATCTCGTACTGCCGAGCGCGGACGTGGTCGAGTGCCGGCATCAACATCGCGATCAAGGGGTGGCGGTACCTCCGCCACCACGGACCGCTCTCGAGAAACTCATCGATGCTCGGTGCATCGGGATCTCGGTGCGTCGAGCTATCAAAGAACTGGTCCGCGAGCGCCTCCGTCTCCTTCCGCGATGGCATGAGAGCTGCTGCGACCGGGCCGATAGCCGCGATCGAGAGCTGCTGGGGCGTTGTTGGCCCTTCATCCCAGAACACCGAACTCGAAGCACCGAACATCGTCAAGCCGGCGATACCATCGGCGGTGAGCACACCGTCACCGCGACCATTATCCGAGTACGCACGCTGAATCGAGTCTCTCATGAAGAACCGCTCGCCCTGCATCCAGTACGCGAGCGTGTAGTCCGGCGCGGCACACCGGTGTGCGAGTACTCGGAGCTGCTCAGCATTGAACACCCGAGGATCCGTCGCGAGCACATCACGGATCAGGCTGAAGGCAAGCATGTCGATCGTGTACTGCACCAAACCGTTGACCAGCACCGGGAACTCGCCGGCGTGCTCACCGATCGCGATGATCGCCAGGAGGTTCTCCACCACCCGGGAGACATCGCCCTGATCCATTGCAAGATGGACATCACGCGCGAGCCATTGCACTGTCGGCCGTTGCTCGCTGAGATACGGCAGCAGGATGCCGACAAGCGAACCGCTCCACACGTTGCCGGCCGCGGCCTCCCGCATGGCATCGAGTTCGTCCTGCGTCGGTGGTGAGTCGCCCTCAGATCTCAGCGCGGCGAACTCATGCCACGAAGGCGGCATCGTCCACGCACCCACACCATGTGGCCACCGAAAGCCACGGCCCGACGAGGCAAGCGATCGAACCTCGGCGAGCCAGGGCCCAGCCGACTCAAGCGCCTGACGAGCCGACGGGCGGAGATCGTCGAGCTCGATGTCTCGAAGGGAGACCGGGTCCCCGGCCTCGTCCTCGCCAACAATAATCCGCCCGCCAAGGTCCGGCCGGTGCTTCCACACCTCGATCCACGCCTCGTACGACGGTTCGCCGGCGGCACGCTGCTCGACGATCGCGTCCATCTCCGCGACGTAGTCGACGCTGATCGCCGGGCTGGCGGTCCAGAATCGCACACCCTGCGCGACATACGCCAGCACACACACCGCGAACACGCCCGCAACAACGCGTGCCGTCCACACCCACGCATGCCACAACGGGCCGCGGCACCGCTTCTTTGCTCGCCGGATCAGCCGGGCCGCTGACTCTGGATCACCGAAGGACCCGGCGAGCTCCTCCGCCGTCCGGCCGGCGTCGATGCCATCACCGAAGTGGGCGATCAACTCCGTCGCCACATCGACTTTCTCCTCCAACCGAAGACGGGTGCGACGAACAACCGCCCGCACGAGTTCCTCAAGAACCGCGGGAAGCGCTGCGCGACCGATCAGGGTCTCGTGCGGCGGAACGTACCGGCGCGAGGGCCACAACCAGATCCGAAACCCAAGTGAGCGGATGTGCGCGAGCCGTGTGCCAGGCCTCGACGGCGTGATCAGGAGACCAAGCAGCCCGCCCGCCACACCAAGCCCGATGGCGTTCACATGGTCCCACGGAGAAGCGATCGACTCAACGAAGCCAATACCCCCCAACACCAATCCACAAACCACGATGGAGAGCGGTGCAGCGGCGATCGCCGACACCCGGTGCAACAAAAACAGCAGCACCGCGTAGATCGCGCACGCCACACCCGCGATCGTCGCCTCGGAGACACCCTCAGCAGCCAGCACAACCGCAAAGAGCAGTGCCGGCACAGGAATCGAAGAGAGCAGAAGTCCGGCAAGGCCGTGAAACGCAGCAGCGGCATGAAGAAACCCGACACCGAGCACGATGCCTGCGATCACGAGCGCGATCGGGTGAAACGAAGTGAGCCACGAAAACCCCGGAGGCACCACCAACACCACCGCCGGAATCACCGCACCAACCACAAACGGGCGGTACCACCAGCGCCACCGACCGGCCCTGTCGACCGGAACAACCTCCCCAGCGCCGCTCACAAGACCACCCGCGCCGGCTCCGGCGTCCCAATCACGCCCAGCTTCTCCAGCGCCCCCGCGAGCGAGGTCCACTGCTTCTTCTCCGCTGCCAGCTTCTTCGTGCCCTTGCCCGTCAGGCGGTAGTACCGCCGGCGACGCCCGTTCGGCGCCGCCCGGTCCTCGCCTTTGATCAGGCCTTTCGCCTCCAGGTTGTAGAGCATCGGGTACACCGTCGACTGCCCCATCGCGAGCGTCCCATCGGTCCGGCGATCGAGCTGCTCGACCAGCTCGTACCCGTACCGCTCGCCGCTTGAGAGCAGGGCCAGCACCGCGGTCGGCCCCGCGCCACGCATTAGTTCACGTTCGAGCTTCATGATACTTCTCACAAGGTATGTATGGCATAGTATACGCAGGTGTCGCGACGGCGACACCCGTCACCGCCCGAAATCAGGAACAGAGCCCATCGAGATCTACCATCGCCCCCGTGGACACCCCAGCACCCACCATCGACTGCATTATCCAGTCGGGCGCGGACCTCACCGAAGCCTTCATCTCCCACCACATCCGCCCGCACGTCCCCATCCCCCCGGGCGTGCCCTGGACCCGCACCGACGGCTACGACAACTTCGCCCTCGACTTTGGCCCGCACATCGTGCGCATCCCGGGCAGTGCTGATTCGCTGCGCTGCCTGCGCGTGGAGTCGCGCGTGTGCGAGCGCCTGCGAGTCGACGGCCTCGATACCTCACGCCCAACACTCGTCGAAGGCCTTTACCCCTTCTCCTGGCACATCAAGATCCCCGGCGTGCCCTTCCTGCCCGAGCGGCACGAGGCCATGAGCGAGCACCAACGCGCGGACGCGGGCAAGAAGCTGGCTCGATTGTTCGCAGCGCTCCACGCCATCCCAGTCGACGAGGCGCGCACGCTGGGTGTCGTTGATCTCCCGCCGCGTCGCGAATACGCGGAGCTGCTCGGTGCAGCGGAGCCGAGCGTGCCCGCCGATCTGCACGCCTGGCTCGTCGGCCTTGCCCCCGAGTTCGACGACGAGACACACACCAGCACCCCGATCGTCGGCTGCTTCGATGCCCACCCCTGGAATCTCGCGTTCGACGACGGCACGGGCGTGCTGGCCGGCGCATTCGACTTTGCCGATGTTGCGATCGGCCAACGCGTGCTCGACTTCATGCCCGTTTGCACCATCTCGCCCGATCTTGCTCGGCGGGCAGCAATGTCGTACGAGGACGTGACCGGGGTTCACATCGATACCCGCCGCGCCGAACTCGAACTCGTCCGAAGCGAGCTCACGGATCTGTGCACCACCGACACACCGCGTACCGACATCAGCGTGTGGGGACTCCGGCACCGCATCGCCCGGCTCCGTCGATGGCAGGCCATGGTGGGCGGCTGACCGGCGGTTCACACGGTGCGCTCACGCCCGCCGCGGCACGTACTCCTGCGTGTCCTGCGCGCTCCGCGCCAGAATCCGATCGAGCGAGGCCTGCGTCATCCACGGCAGTTGCTCGATCTTCTCGCGCAGCTTGCTCGGGAACGGCTTACCCTCGCGCTCGTGCCGCGGTCGGCTCCGCCACGTGCGGTGCATCCAGAGGTACTGATCCGGCGTCTCGCGGATCATCCCCTCGATCGCGCGCCGGTACCGAGCCGTCACGTAGAACAGCGGGTCGGGCTGATCCACCCAGTCGTCCGGACCAAACCGGTCGAACAATTCCATCCGGTACCTGAAGTACGGGCCAGAGCCATCGTTCACACCGATCCGTCTGGTCTGCCCGCACAGAATGTCGGCGTTGTACCGGATCGCGAGCAAACCGATCGTCTTGTAAGCCGAGGCGAGACGATCAAAGAAGGGCGCGAAGTAGCCCCGGTCGCCCGCGTTCTGATCGGCCACGAAGCCGACGTTCTCACCCGCGGCCATCAGATCAGGCAGCAGCTCCGCAGCACCGAACTTGTCGATCATCGTGATGCCGTTGGCCTCGCGCGTGCGACGGGCCCATTGGTCGAGCGGCTTCATGTCGAGCGGTCGATACAGCGCGTGCACGCGGTAGCCAAGCAATCCGATGAGGTGCGTCATCACCTCCCAGTTGCCCTGGTGACCCGCGATGAGGATGGCCGGTCGATCCGAGGTCATCGCATCGACCACCGGCTGATAGCCAACGATCTCGGGCACGTAGGTGGGATAGTTCTCGGTGGTGATGATGTTGGGCGCGAGCATCATCTCCGTGGCCAGCACGAAGAGGTGTCGGTACGCCTCGAGCGCCAGCTCCTCCCGCTGCTCGGTCGTGTACTCCGGGAAACACCACCCGATGTTGCTGATCGCCCGCTCGACCCGCTTGCGATTGCTCTTGAGCCGACCGAACCGTTCGCCCACCGCGCGAGCGATCGGCGCCGCCCGCTCGATACCGAGCATGCCCGCTGCCCCGACGAACCCACGCAAGCCCCAGTAGATCGGGTAGTGCGTCCAGGTCGGGAGCCGCCCCTTCTTCTTGCGGCGGCGACGGGCCGCCTCTTCGGGGCTCAGTCCGTTCGGCGCAGGGCGCGACGCGGTGACGCTCGCCGCCGACGGACGCTCGATCGCCCTCACCCCACTCATCGCCTCGTCAGCTCCGCAGGCCGAGCCCGGTCAGGGTGAACAAACGGTTCTGATTCAGCACCGGGAGCGAGCGAGAGGTCGCCTGCTCGAGCAACTCGTCGTACAGCTGCGACTCCTGCAACTCCTCGATGTACTGCTCGATCACCGCGAACGGTGCATCACTCCGCGGCTGAGGGCGAACCGGCGGCTTGCGGCCGATTACGAGGAAGTCCACATCGCCGGTCAGCTCCTCGACCACCTCGCCGCCCCACTCGGTGATGATCGCGATGATCTCATCGGCCTCCTGCCGCGTATAGATGCCGTCCGCGTTCGTGTCGAAGTTGCCGTACACGACCATCCGGTAGGCCTTGGCCGGGTCGTAGACCGCGTTGGCGATGAGGTCGCCATCAACCAGCGGCTGACCGCGCGACTGACGCAGCACCCGTGCCTGCGACGACGAAGCGTCGATGCGCGTGATCTCGATCGTCGCCTTACCGGGTGCGTACTCGCCGTCTTCGTCGACCTCGATCGGCGCCAGCGGCGAATACACCTCGAACGTCATGCCCAGCACGATCTTATCACCGAGACCACGATCGATGAACACCCGGTCGTTCGCCCCGTCGACCGCAATGATCCGACCATCGGCCAGCGTCGACTCGTCGTTCGGCAGCAGCTGATCGTTGTTCCGCTCGCCGAGCAGCACCTCGATCCGCTCCTGGAGCTCCGCTGTGGTGTCCTGCAGCCCACGGATCTGGGAATCGCGATCGGCCAGCTCGCTCTCCAGACGCGTGCGCACGTCCTCGACCCGCACGTTTGACTCCGCGACGGTCTCACGGGTGTCGGTCCGCAGCCGATCGACCGTCGACTCGTACCCACCGATCCGCGCGTTGAGCTCCGCCACCGTGTCGCGGTGAGAAGCCTCGAGATCGGCCATCTGCTCCGTGGTGTTCTCGAGCTGCCGGGCGAGCTCGTCGCGGCTGCGCGACACCCGATCGCGGTCGCTCGTCACCGATTGGAGCGAACTCCGTAGCTCGCCGATCAGATCGGCCAGCGGAAGCTCCGAGCCCTCACGCACGGCCTCGACCGTCTGGCGGAACTCCTCGATCGAGCCCCGGCTGCTCCCCGTGACCTCACCGAACACCTCGTTCCGCGTGCGGTCGAGGAAGTCGATCACGCCCTCGTTGCGCTCCTTCGAGGGGGCCCGCTTGAGCTCCTCGGCTCGGGCCAGATCGCGGGCGAACTCCGCCACGTCGGCGTCGCGCGTCTCGAGATCGGTCTTCGCCTGCTGCAGCTGCGCAAACGCGATCACCGAGAGCGCGAAGAACACCACCGCGCACAGGCCCACGATCACCAGCGTGACGATCAGGCCAATGGAAGTGGACGAACTGCTGCGTGCGGCCATGCGGGGGCTCCTCGGAGAGGCCGGTTGTGGCGGGAGGCGGGCGGAACACCGTCCGAACGCCGAGTGTCGCGGGCTCCGGCGAGCCCGTCAACCCGACTTCGATTCGCGATGAGCAGACCCTCGGTTCCGCTCGGCCTCATACCACCACCCCGGGCGCGACCCACTCGCGCAAGAGAAATACGAGCCCAAGAAAAGCCGCGAACGAGATCGCGTCGCTCAGCATCGTCAGAAAGATCGAGGTCGCGGTCGCCGGGTCGATCCCCACCCGCTGCATGGCGATCGGCATCCCAACACCGATCAAACACCCCGCCCACATCGCGCCCGTCATCGAGATCCCCGCCACCACGCCGAGCCGCCAGTTCGCCGACTCGAACACGCCGATCGCCCCGAGCCCCGCCACCACGCACGCGAAAATCACCCCAACAATCACACCCGCGATCAGCCCGAACGCGGCCTCCCGCCCGAGCAGCCGGCCGAGCCGGTCCGTCCGGATCTCCCCCGACACGAGCCCGCGGAGCGTCAACGCGAAGCTCTGGCTCCCCGCGTTGCCCGACTGGTTCGCGATGATCGGAAACACCGCCGCCACCACCGGGATCAGCTCGATCAGATCGGCGAACACCAAGATGATCGCAGCAGCAATCTGGCTCGTCACCAGGTTCACGATCAGCCACGGCAACCTCGAACGGAGCTTCTTGCCGAACGTCGAGTACACCGCCTCGTCACCCGCGGCACCCACCTGCTTCAGCGCATCCTCCGTGTGCTCCGCCGCGATGATGTCGACCACATCGTCGATCGTCACCATGCCCAGCACGCGATCCGCGGGATCGATCACCGGCGCCGTCAGGAGGTCGTACCGCTCGAAGAGCCGCGCCACCTCTTCGCGATCAAGATCATGCGGCAGCGGGTGATGCACCTCGATCATGAACTCGCTCACCGCCCGATCATCGTCCTGCACCAGCAGATCGCGCAGCGAGATCGCGCCGATCAGCCGCTTCTCCCCATCAACGATGTAGAGCTCGGTCTGGTCCTCGGTCGCGCTGTGCCGTTTCACGAACCCAATCGCCTCGCCGATCGACAGCCCCTCACGGATCACGCCGATCTCCGTCGTCATGATGCCGGCAGCCGACTCCGGATCATCAAGCGCGATCCGGCGGAGTTCCGCAGCACGCTTCGGGTGCATCAGCCCGAGCAGCCCGCCAACCCGCCCCGCCTCGAGCAGATGCAAGATGTCGGCCGCGTCGTCCGGACCCATCATCTGAAGAAGCTTCGCCGCATCGCCATCCGAAAGATCGGGGAACACCGTCGCCGCGAGCTGCGGCTCCATATGCGCCAGCGCCTCCGCTGCCGCGCGATCCTCCATCTCCGCCAACACCTCGGCCGACTCCTCGGGCGCAAGGCGTTCGAGGGAGTCGGCCGCATCCGGCGCCTCCTGCTCGGCGATCGCCGGTGCCAGCTCGACCGCGTCGGCGTCACATTCGATCAGCCGACCGACCCGCGCTTCAGCCTCCGCGGCACGCTCGAGCACCTCGTCCACCGCGCCCGACGATCCCGCCGCATCCGCCATGCTCCAATGCTACCGGGCCGCCCACGCTGCTCGACGAGCAACCGACGATCACTCCGCCGAACTCAGCGCCGATCGATCCGCGATGATGTCGATCGGGATCACCGACTCCGCCACCACGCCGTCCGCGTTCCGATCCGTCACCGACACCTTGAGCGAGTAGCTCCCCACCGTGAGCGTCCGCGGCAGCGTGACCTTCTGCGTCAGGTAGAAATCATCACGGCGGTTCATCGAGAAGTCGCGCAGCGACTGCGGCTCGGTCCGCCACACCAAGAGATCTCGATCCTCGCTGTAGTGATAGAGCCGCAGCTGCACATCGAGATTCACCTCGTGCCCGTCCGCTCCATCCGATCGCGTCGCCCGCGACAGGAACCGCTCCACCTCCGCGTACACGATCACCACGTGCGGACGCCCCGCGAGCAGCTTGTACCGATCGTCGTGCCGCCGCAACGCGTCGAACGAGCCGTACCCCGACACCCGCGTCGCCAGCACCGCCCGCGGAACCATGAGCGGCTCGAACCGCCCGAGCGATCGGGCCAAGCTGTCCGCCTCGCCCGCCAGTTCGAACACCGATCCCGTCGAATCCAGCCGATCGCGAGCGCTCGCGAAGAAATCCCGCCACGGGCCGAGCACCGCGATCTCCTGCTCGCTCAGCAGCGCACTCGCGCCCTCAAGATCCGACCCGCGCGAGTGAAAAATGCCCGGCTCGATCAGCTCGAGCGCCGCGAGCTGCGCGAGCACCGCCGCGGGCGCCGGCGCATCATCCGCCTCGGCGCGGAGCATGTCCGCGAGCTCTGCAACATGCCGGCGGATCCGGTCCCGGCGCGGGAGCGATGCCGGCGCCGGCTCGCGGCGCACCGTCGCACCATCCGACCCGCGCACCAGCCCATCCCCACCGAGCACCGAGCCGAGTTCCGCGGGTGGTGGCCCCGCCTCAACCGTGCGCACCGCGTTCGCTCGAGCAACCGCCCGCGCCACCTCAACATCACTCGCCACATCATCAGAAGGCCCGCGGAAAACCTCGGGCTCGGCCGCGCCCGGCAACGCGAGCACGCCGCTCCCTGACTGAACCAGCCCCGGTGACAACCCCTCGGGTGCATGCTGGGCGCTGTCCGGCGCAGATGAACACCCGCCGAGCACCACACCCGCAAAGACACCAGCGCTCAGTGTCGCGAAAGTCCCGCACCGCCGACCGACTCGTTCCGTAGGCATGCCCGCTCGCATCCTGCTGGCCCCGTCGCCGCCGGATCCTCCAGCGTGTCACGCCTCGGCGGGGTCATCGCGCTCGACCGCTCGCATCGGCCGATCCGCTCGCGAGGCTTGCGAATCGCACGACCAACCGCTCCACCCCCCGCCGCTCGTCCCCCCCGCCGCTCTTGCCGCGGGCATCGGCCTCCACGCACTCGCGCAGGAGCTGCGCGAGCCGGGGCCGGCCGGCACGCTCCGCGACGGCGAACGCCGCCCGGTCGCTCCCGCCCCAGAGCCGAAGCTGCTTCGCCAGGTCGCCCCGCGGTACCCCCGCCTCGAGCCCCGCCGCGGCGGCGTGCAGCTTCGACGCCAGATCCACGATCGACCACCGCACCAGCACCATCGGCTCGCGAGCCAGATCGAGCAGCTCCGCCAACGACCGCAGCGCCGCCTCCGCATCCGCTGCGAGCAGCGGACGCTGAATCGACCACGCCTTCTCCTCGCTCGTCATCCCGACCACCTCGCGCACCAGCTCACGCGAGATGCTCGCTTCGCCGCGCGCCTCGGCCAGCGCCTGAAGCTTCGCCAGCTCGGTCACCAGCCGGCCCGTCTCCGAGCCCACACGCTCGATCAGCGCCGACGCCGCACCGGTGTCGATCGGCGCCCCACGGGCCCCGGCGTGCTTGATGAGCCACCCCGCTGCCTCCGCAGCGGAGAACGCCGAGCAGTCGATCACGCGACCGCCCGCTGGGATGATCTTGGTCGCCAGGTTGCCGGTCACTTTCGTCCGCGAACGGAGCACAAGCGTTGCATCCTCCGCCGGCGCCTCGCAGTACCGCTCGACCAACTGGCGGGCTCGTTTCCCCCGAGCACCGCCCGAGCCGGAACCGCCACTCGGCTCGTTGCCTTCCTCGCCGTCATCGCCGCTGCCCGCACCGCGTTCCTTCAGCACCTCCCCGGCCCCGTCCAGCACCACAAGTTTGTGCGGCACCATCAGCCCGGGCGACCGGCACTCGTCGAGCACATCCGCGAGCGACGCCGACTCGTCGTACCGCACCACATCTACCCCCGCGTACGCCCCCTCGAGCGTCTCGCGAAGCCGATCGACGTACAGCGACCGTAAATACTCGTCGTCCCCGTGGATCAGCACCACCCGATCCTCCGCTGTGGCAGCGGCACGGGTGGCTGCCGACTTCCGGGGCGCACGCTTGGCCATGGCGCGAGCATACGCTCAGCCCGATGCTTCCCGCTGCGGCTCAGTTCCCCAGATGCTCCTACGGGCCCGCGGCCCTCCGCCCGCTCCTCCGAGCTCGCCGGCTGCCCGGTGAGAAGCTCGTGGGCTGGGCGGTCGTCCACCGCGCCGGTGGTCTTCACCAGAAGCTCCAGTCCGCCGCTCTGGGCCTTGTGCCCATCGCGGGTGCCCTGCTCGAGCAGACCACATCACGCTCCTCCGCCCGCCTGCTGATCCTCTCAGACACGCGTCTCATGCTTCTCGGCGCCGGCCACCTCGGCCCCGTCCACGACGGTGCCGGCGTCATGCTCGACGACCCACTCCACGCCATCGAGGTTCAACTCCTCTCACAAACCAGGTTTGTGATCGATACCCGGCGGTGGAGCCGCCCACGCGTCTTCGCGCTCGCCGAGGTCGAGTCCGGACCCGCTGTCAGCCTCGTAGCCGGGCTCGCTCGTCTTGCCGAGTCACCGGCCGATGGCGCCACGCGCCGCGCCCTCGCACGGCGTGTCCGCCGTGCCAAGGCGTCCGAGAACGGTCAGAACGCCAAAGAGCCGCGCGAATGATCACACTCACGGGTCCGAGCACTCGGGATTCCCACTACACTTGGCCAGTTCGACCCGAAGCCAGGCGCGGTGGGCGCCTCAGGTCGCGACCGGCTCAGCCGGCGGTCTCGGAGGCTGCCGGCGCTCCCGTTCGCCCCGGTGGCCGCCGCCGTGCCCCCTCGCGGGTCGCCGCAGCGGACCCGACCGCTTCGGGCACGTTGCTGCGGCGATCCGGAAAGGAGCGTCCGCCATGCCCGCGTACTCGACAGCCGAGATCCGCAACATCGCCATCACCGGCCACACCGCCTCCGGCAAAACCACACTCGTCGAGGCGATCCTTCACCGCGCCGGGAAGATCGGTCGCATGGGGTCGGTCGAGGAGAAGAACACCGTCTGTGATTTCGAGCCCGAGGAGAAAGATCACCAGCACTCGCTGAACGCTGCCTTCGTCAACATCGACCACGAGGGCAAGAACTTCGATCTCGTCGACACACCCGGCATGCCCGACTTCATCGGTCAGGCGATCGGCGTGATGCCCGCGGTCGAGACGGTCGCGGTCGTCATCGGTGCCGACAAGGGCATCCAAACGGTCACCCGCCGCATCATGAAGATCGCCGGCGAGCGCAAGCTCCCGAGGATGATCATCGTCAACAAAATCGATGACCACGTGAACGAACTCGAAGGCCTCCTCTACCACATCCAGGAAGCCTTCGGCACCGAGTGCCTCCCGATCAACCTGCCCACCCCCGACGGCACCGATGTCGTCGATGTCTGGGAACGCTCCGACGGCGAGACTGCCTTCAGCTCCGCCGACAAGGCCCACACCGCCATCCTCGACCAGGTCGTCGAGCTCGACGAGGAGCTCATGGCGGTGTACCTCGAGCAGGGCAACGCCCTCGAGAAGCAGCAGCTGCACGACGCCTTCGAGCAGTGCCTCCGCGAGGCCCACATCATCCCGGTGCTCTTCGTGAGCGCGAAGACCGGCGCCGGCCTCGACGACCTGCTGCACCTGATGGCCGAGCTGTGTCCGAGCCCGCTCGAGGGCAACCCGCGGCCGTTCACGATCTACGAGAACGAGGGCGACGAGCCGCACGAGTGGCACGCCTCTGAGGACGCGAGCGCCGATGTCTTCGGCCACGTCTTCAAGATCACCACCGACCCCTTCGTCGGCAAGCTCGCGATGGTGCGTATCCACCAGGGCACACTCAAACCCGGTGATTCGCTCTACATCGGCGAGGGTAAGAAGCCGGCGCGCGTGGCCCACATCCACAAGCTCCAGGGCAAAGAACACTACGAGGTCGACTCGGCGATCCCGGGCGACATCATCGCGCTCGCCAAGATCGACGATCTCAAGGCCAACGATGTGCTGCACAGCTCGCACGACCTCGACCACGTCGCCTTCACCCCCCTGCCGCTCCCGCGTCCGATGTTCGGCCTCGCGGTCACCGCCAAGAGCCGCAACGATGAGACGAAGATGGGCGAGTCGCTCCGCAAGCTCCAGGAGGAGGACCCGACGTTCATCGTCGAGCGGATCGCAGCGACCAAGCAGACCGTCGCGCGGGGCCTGGGCGAACTGCATCTCCGTGTGCTGTTCGAGCGGCTCAAGAGCCACTTCAAGGTCGAGCTCGAGACTGCGCCGCCGAAGGTCGCCTACAAGGAGACCATCCGCGGTAACGCCGAGGGCCACCACCGCCACAAGAAGCAGACCGGCGGCGCCGGCCAGTTCGGCGAGGTGTTCCTCAAGGTCGAGCCCATGATCAACGACGATGGCACCCCCGCCGAGGGGTACGAGTTCGTCGACGAGACTGTCGGCGGCTCGATCCCCAAGGGCTTCATGCCCGCCATCGACAAGGGCATCCGCCAAGCCATGGGAGAGGGCGCCCTCGCGGGCTACCCCGTCACCGGCGTGCGCGTGCGCGTGTACGACGGCAAGCACCACGCCGTCGACTCCAAGGAAATCGCCTTCGTCACCGCCGGCAAGCGCGCCTTCAAAGACGCGATGCTCAAGGCCAAGCCCGCGCTGCTCGAGCCGATCGCCGATATCGAGGTGACCGCGCCGAACTCCGCGATGGGCGACATCACCGCCGATCTCTCCGGCAAACGCGGCCAGGTCGGCCAGACCGACATGCTGCCCGGCGACATGTGCCTCATCCACGCGAAGGTCCCCCTCGCCGAGATGAACGCCTACTCCGCGCAGCTCAAGAGCATCACGGCGGGCCAGGGCAGCTTCGTCATGGATTACTCCCACGACGAGCCGTGCCCGCCCAACGTGCAGGAGCAGGTCGTCAAGGAGGCCGAGCTCGAGGAGGTCGAGGCCTGAGTACCGTCTGGCCGCGCGGCACAGAACCGCGTGCGCGAGCACGTGTGCCACACTCAGAGCAACAAATAGGCAGATGGCAGATTGGACTGAAGTTCAGTCTGCTGTCTGCTGTGTTGCGATCTGCTGATCCCCACCCGCGCGCGTCGTCGCGCACGCGGCTCGGATCACGCTTCGGCCCGTCTCACACGCCGGCACCCTGCGCCAGGTGGTGGAAGTGCTCCACCCGCTGCCGCGCGTTGTCGAGCACGTTCATGAAGTTGATGTAGCTGTCGTACGGCGAGTCGTACGGCGAGAAGTACTTGTGTACATCGCCGTCGGCCCAGAACTTGGTCGACATGTAGTACGCGTGGTCGGAGGTCGTGAGTTTCCGCCAGTCGTTGAGCAGGTGGCCCAGCTCGAACTGCGCGTGCTCGTCGCCCGCCTCGCGGGCCTTCGCCATCGCCACCTTGATCGACCGCTCGAGCTTGTACGTCTCGTTGAGCGAGTTCGACTGCATCGCGTTGCCGAGCCATGCCGACAGGTCGCGCTCCGAGTCCGCCCAGCTCGTCATGTGGTGCACGTCGTACTCGCCCACCGCGGTGAACTGCTCGAACGCCTCGCTCGGCGTGATGAAGTGGTTCTCCGAGTGACCGTCAGAATTCCGCGCCACATCGAACACCGCTCGCGGCAGATCCGCGAGAAAATCGAAGATCCCGGTGTCCGCCCACTGGTGCTCGCCGAACGTCTCGTAGTCCATGAACAGGTTGCACAGGTACCCATCGCCGTTGATCTTGTGCACCCATCCCGCGAACTTCTCGGTCGAGAGCGGGAACTCCTCCCATGCCCGGTTCCCGAACCGGAACGCGATGTCATCGCTCAACCGGTAGTTTTTGAGCAGCAGCCCGAACGGCTTCCCGCCGATCGCCCCCTCGCCCACGCCGGGCGGCGCGTACACGTAGTTCGGCGATCGGAACGCCAGGATCCGATCCACGCCCTCCGCCAGCATCCCCTTGAACCGTGGCCGCGTCACACCATCCGCATCCGGCTTGCCGGGGATCGACGCCACCGCGTGCGCCACATCGTTGTTGTACGTGAGCTCGGTGTTGCGGAACACCGTGGGGTACTGCCCGAAGAGATCACCGATCCGCTGGGTGTGCATGTCGATCTGATCGATGAACTCATCCCGCGAGTACAGGAAACTCAGCGAGTGGAAGTACGTCTCCGCGATGAACTCCACGCACCCCGTGTCGTTGAGCTGCTTGAACAGATCGATCACATCCGGCGCCCACTGCTCGAGCTGATCGAGCACCGTGCCCGTGATGGCGTACGAGCACCGGAAATTCCCCTGGTTCTTGCGGACCATGTCGAGGATCAGGCTCGTGCACGGCCGGTAGCACTTGTCGGCGACCTTCAGCAGGATCTGCTTATTCGCCTCGTCATCAAAGTAGAAGTGGTCGGTATCGAAGACGGAGTACCTCCGAAGCCGCCACGGTTGATGGACCTGGAAATAGAAGACGATGGATGCCATTCCGTGTGTCCTCCCCTGGGAGGTGGGTTCGACCAAGAAGTGTACTGACGCGCGTCGATCACGCTCCTGCTGCTAGCATCGCATCATGCCTCGACCGCGCCCGAATCCATGCGCCACGACCCACGCGATGACCGCGTTTCTCATCGTGTGCGCCGTGGCCGGCTGCGGTACGCCCAGCGGGACCACCTCCCCCCGCCCCGGCGCGATGACCCCCGACCTCACCGACGCCCAGGCCCTCGCCGCCGCGGGCGACTACGACGCCGCCCTCACCGCCCTCGAAGCCGTCATCGCCGAGAACCCGACGCTCACCGCGGCCCACCTGTCCGTCGGCGAGATCCACCTCGAGCAGGGCGACCACACCGCCGCCGAGGCCACCTATCGCCGCGCCGTCGCCCTCGCCGAGACCCAGGACGACGGCTCCGCCCCCGCCCGCGACGCCCGGTTCGAGGCCTCGCTCGGCCACGGCACCGCCCTGCAGGCTCTCGGTCGCCTGTACGACGCGATCACGGCGTACCTGAGCGCCCTCGAACTCCGCGCCGACGACGGCCGCGCCAACGCGCGCCTCGCCTCCACCTACCTGGAACTCGGTGAATCGCGACAGTCGCTCTGGTACGCCCGCCGCGCGCGCGCCGCCGACCCCGCGAGCGGCCCGGCCCGCTCCACACTCGCCGCTGCGCTCGCAGCGACCGGCGCCGATCAAGAGGCCATCCGCGAGTACGAAGCCGCCCTCGAACTCGTCGGCCTCGAACCCCCACTCCTCCTCGGCCTCGCTGAGAGCCTCGGCAAGCTCGGCCGGTTCGCCGAGATGGCCAACACGCTCGAGACCGCGGTCACCGTCGAGGCCACCGCGCCCGCCG
This sequence comes from Planctomycetota bacterium, assembly GCA_038747915.1. Classification (GTDB taxonomy): domain Bacteria; phylum Planctomycetota; class Phycisphaerae; order Phycisphaerales; family UBA1924; genus JBCDAP01. The sequence goes on from JBCDJJ010000014.1 coordinate 47,697, forward strand.
TCGAACGGCTCGGGTACGCCCGGTTCAAGCTCCGCCAGTACGACGCGGCCCGCGATGCCTTCCGCAGGGCCATCGCCCTCGACGCCTCGCACTTCCCCGCCCTCAACGGCCTCGCGGTCGTGCTGCTCAACGACTACCTCCTCGGTGGCCAAGCCGACCCAGCACCGCGCGACGAGGCGCTCACTCTCCTTCGCCGCTCACTTCAGCTCCGCCCGAGCCAACCCCAGATCGCCAACCTGCTCGCCCGCTTCCAGTAGAGGCCGTCGGTGGCGGGAGCGTCCCGCTCCCGCGAACACTGGCCCATCGTGCGTGGGAGCGGGAGGCTCCGACCACCGTCATCCGGCTCTCGACCCTCTTGACCCTCTTGACCCCGAAACCCCACATGCCCGACCCATCGCTCCTCGAAGCCTTCCCGACGCCGAGTGACACCCCCTTCGTCATCGAGCACACTTCCGATGAGTTCACGAGCGTCTGTCCCAAGACCGGCCACCCCGACTTCGGCTCGGTCACTCTGCGGTACGAGCCGCGTCCCGCTGCACCGGGCGGCGTGTGCGTCGAACTGAAGTCCCTCAAGCTCTACTACCAGAGCTTCCGCAACGAGGGCATCTTCTACGAGGCTGTGACCAATCAGATCCGCGACGACCTCGCCGCCCTCGTGAAGCCCGCGTGGCTCCAGATCATCACCGACTGGAAGGGCCGAGGCGGCATCCGATCGGTCATCCGAGCGACCACGGGAGAGGTACCGGAGGAATGGAAGACCAGGTAGAGGGATCAAAGGCTGTGAGCGAGCCGGGCCGTGTCGACCCGGAACCCTGTGGCGCCGTCAACGACAATCGGCCGTGGCTCGGGTGCCCGCGCTGCACATACGACCTGAGCGGCACCATCATGCAGAGCTCGATCTGCCCCGAGTGCGGCGTCGACGTGAGGCTGTGGGCACCGCCCGAACAGCATCGTCGAAACCTCTTTGACGGGCTGACACCAACGAAACGCCGGCTGCTGTACTGGTCGCCAGCACCGGGTTGGGCGATCGGCAACCACCTGATGATGCACAACTTCGCACTCTCGGCACTCGGCCTCCTTGTCATGCTCGTGTCGATGACATGGGCTGGTTACATCCTCTCGGCCTGGGCGCGATGGATCTCGATCGCACACCCGGAAGACCTGATGTACGGGCGATGGACCGCGTTCTTCTTCGCCATCGTGCAGAACGGCATCGTCAGGATCATCGGGGCCGGGGTCCTCGCCGCATTGATCATGGTGATCGCTTGATCGGGCGGGCCCGGCTCGGCACGGGTCGGCTCGCTTTGGTGCGTCACGCTCTACACTCGCTCGATGCACCTCCTCATCGCCACCACCAACCCGCACAAGCTCGAAGAGATCACCGCGGTGTTCGCGCCCGCCGGCATCGAGGCCGTCGGCCTGAGCCTCATCGAGCGCCAGCTCCCCGAGCCCGAGGAAGACCAGGACACCTTTCTCGGCAACGCCGAGCTCAAGGCCCTCTACTACGCCAGGGAGACCCGCCGGATCTGCCTGGCCGACGACTCCGGCCTCGTCGTCGATGCGCTCGCTGGTCGCCCCGGCGTCCGCTCGGCCCGGTACGCCGGCTCCACCGGCACGCGCGACGAGCGCGACGCGGCCAACAACGCCAAGCTCCTCGCCGAGCTCGCCGATGTGCCCGACGCCCGCCGCACCGCGCGCTTCGTCTGCGCGATGTGCGTCGCCACGCCGGACTCCGAGATCATCGGTACCGCGGAAGGCCATTTCGAGGGCCGCATCGCCCACGAGCCCCGCGGCGAGAACGGCTTCGGGTACGACCCCCTGCTCATCGTCGCCGACGAGCCACCGCGCGACCCGCCGCGCACGGCGGCCGAGCTATCGCCCGATGAGAAGAACGCGCGCAGCCACCGCGGCAACGCCTGCCGAGCCATCCTCCCCACACTCACCGACGCCTTTGCGAACGACTGACCAAGACAATCCAACGGGTTCACAAGCCGTCCACGCGGTCCGCTAGCTTCTCCGCGTGCGCATCACACCGCCCGACACCACCCCGATCCTCTTCCTCGGCTCGAGTCCCTTCGGACTGCCCACGCTCGAGCGTCTTTACGATGCGGGCCGCGTCGTCGGCGTTGTCACCCAGCCCGACCGCCCCGCTGGCCGCAAGCGCCGCCTCTCGCCCACACCCGTCGGGGCCTGGGCCGGTGCGCACGCACCCGACCTGCCCATCTTCAAGCACGAGAACGTCAACGACCCGGGTGCCCTGGCGGCACTGCGGGCGATCGACGCCCCGTCCTGGGTCGTCATCGCCTTCGGCCAGAAGCTCTCGGCGCCGCTCCTCGATGGCCGTTTCGCGATCAACCTGCACGCCTCGCTCCTCCCACGCTGGCGGGGTGCGGCGCCGATCCACGCCGCGGTCATCGCTGGCGACGCCCGGACCGGCAACTGCGTCATCACCCTGGCCGAACGGATGGACGCCGGCCTCGTCCTGCGCCGCACCGCCATCGACATCGCCCCGCGTGACACCACGGCCGAGGTGCATAGCCGCCTCGCCGAACTCGGCGCCGATGACATCCACGCGGTGCTCGACGCGCACGCCACGGGCACGCTTACCCCCGAAACCCAAGACGAATCGCTCGTCACTCGCGCCAAGAAGCTCTCCCGTGCCGACTGCTGGGTCGACTTCACAGCGTCCGCATTTGCCACAAGCCGCCGCATCAACGGGCTCTCGCCATCCCCGGGCGTCGCGCTCACCATCACGACCCAAGAGGGTGATGCGAACATCAAGGCCATCCGATCCGAACCCGCTGAGCGCACGACCGACAACAAGCCGGGTGTCATCATCGACACCGATCAGGGCCTCATCGACTGCGCCGACGGCGCCCTTCGCCTCCTCGACGTGCAGCCGCCCGGCAAGACACCCATGCCATGGCACGACTTCGCACGATCACGCCACATCACCACCGGCAGCACCGTCCGCTCCGACATCCCGCCGCCACCGAGCGCAAGCACCTGAGACCCACCCGGCTTACATCGGCCGGCACCCAAACCGAAACACAAAGTCGAACTCCACCACGACGGTTTCGAGCAGCGGCGCCATCGCCGGGTCGTGAGCCAGAAACGTCGCGTAGTCGAACGCATCGATCAGCCCAAAGAACGACGCCACATCCACGTCGATGCACCCCTCGCACACGATGCGGCCCGTGTCAGACTGATTCGTCGGGCAGTCGTTGCACGCGATCGCGCCGGGGTTCGCCTGGTAGCTCTCCACCTCGCACTCGGCACACACCGTCGCTTCGGGCTCGCCCGCGAACGTGCCCGGCTGACACTCGACACAGGCCGCGGAGCCACTCACGGGCGCGAATGTGCCGACCGCACACGGCTCGCACTCCGCAGCACCCTGCTCCGCAGCAAATCGCCCGGGTGGGCAGTTGAAGCATGCGGTCGATCCAAGCTCCGGCGCGAACCGCCCAGGCGGGCATTTGAGACACTGAGTCGAACCCGACTGAGCCGCAAAGCGTCCCACCGGGCACTCCTGGCACGCCGCGAGCCCGGAGACCGGTGCAAACCGGCCCGGCGGGCACGCCGAACACACGATCTCGCCGACCCGGTCCTGGAAGAACCCGGGCGGACACGGTGTGCATGATGCCTGGCCGGGCTGCGCCGCGAAGCTCCCCGTTGGACAGTCCTGGCACGTCACCGAGCCCGTCTGACCCGCAGCCGTTCCGGGCGGGCACAGAAGACACGAGAAGGAGCCCTCGTTCGGCTGAAACGTCCCAGCGGGGCAGTCGGTGCATCTCGCGAGGCCTTGTGCATCCGCGAACCGCCCCGCGGCGCACGGCGCGCACTCGATCGCACCGAACTCCGGCTGAGCCGTGCCAAACTCGCACTCGTTGCAGAACGCACTCCCCTCCTCTGCTTGGAAACTCCCGGGCGGGCAGTTTCGACAGCTCGCCAAACCGGGTACCTCCGCAAAGGTCCCCGGCCGACACGCCTGACACGCCACCGAACCCGTCTGGCTTGCAGCGGTGCCCGGCGCGCAATCGATGCACGAGAAGGAGACCACGTTCGGCTGGAACGTCCCCGATGCACACTCCGTGCATTCAGCAAGACCGCGCACGTTCGCGAACCGGCCGGCAGCACACGGCTCGCACGCAGCCGCACCCATCGCCGGCTGGGCGGTGCCAAAGTCGCAGGTGATGCACGCGTCCGCACCGGGCTGGTCCTGGAAGGTGCCCGGCTGGCACGCTGTGCATGCTGTGTTGCCTTCTTCCGCAGCGAACGTCCCGGGCTCGCACTTCACGCACTCGGTCTGTCCCGTGTTCGGCTGGGCCTCGCCGCGCCGGCACGGCTCGCAGAACGTGGCGCCCTGCTCCGGCTGCACGAACCCCGCGGCGCACGATATGCACGAGGTCGAGCCGGCACCGGCCGCGAACGTTCCCGCAGCACACGGCTGACACGGCTCGAACCCGGTGGGTGAGAATCTCCCGGGCGCGCACGGCGCCTGCGCCGACACGCTCGCTGCCATCAAGACCGCACCGAGCATGCCTGCGAGCCATCGACTCATCCGCATGACATCTCTCCGCGACGAGGGACTCGATACTGTTGAATGTATGTCCGCGTCTACCCCACGCAAGCACTTCCTCCCCGATCGCGGCGCCTCCTCCGGTGCGCACTCGCGGCGTGCGCACACCAAAAGCGACAGCACCGACGCTCCTGTGCGTGGGCGTCGGTACGTGTCGCTCGTGAAGGTCTGGTTGTTAGCGGCCTCTCAAGGCGTGAGGCCGCCTGCACGTCGGAACTCGCACTGGATCGATCACATCACCGGCCGTTCACCGGCGACGGCGGCGCGACAGCGTCGCCACGCCGATCAAGCCGCCCATCGTCGCCAGGCCCGGGCCCGGGATCACCGTCGCGGTGCCCGAGAAGGCCGAGTTGGCTGAGAACGGGTTGAAGTTCGGCGGCGGCGGCGGGCCCTGCCCGTTCGAACCACCATCACCAAACAGGGCACCGGTCAGCGTCCAGTTCGCATCCGCGATGGGCGCGAACTCGATCCCGCCAAGACCGGCATCCTCGAGCGCCGGGCCGATGAAGTAGCTCAACTGGCTCGTATCGTTCGCACTGATGTTGAAGCCCGAGGGCGTCAAGGTCACGTTCCCGGTCGTGAACGTGCCCGACAAGATCACCTCACCATCGCCGGGCAGACGCCACTCGAAATCGGCGCTGATCTCACCGATGATGATCTGGTTGAACGGCGCCATGAACGGCAGCGGGATCACCTGCACGTTCGTCACCACACCGGAAAAGAAGAAATCGGCCGTCTCGGAGAACGTCGGGAAGGTAAACCCGTCCATCAAGCCGTCGTCATCCTCGATGACCAGCTCGACGTCCGACCCAACGTACTCCAGCGCGCCGGAGTTGCCGTCCGGGGTGTACTGGAACTCGGCGCCGGGGCCCGGATCATCGAACGTGAACGTGGCACCGGCGAAGGCGGGCGACGCTCCAACGAGCGCCGCGGTGTAAACAAGGCGCAGCGGTGGCTGCATAACGAAATCCTCTCTCGACACACCACCTGTGCGGGGCTTTGGTGTGAGGGTTGTCTGACTCTCTAACGGCCAATATGGGCTGTGCGGGCCCACGACCTCTCTGTGCATGGTGAACATACCGCGCCGAGCCGGTGCCGCAAGCGGGACAACTGAAAAACCGGCCGCATAAATTTCACCGAATTCCCACCGCACCCGCCCACGACACCGACCGAGGTGGAGCGATGGCGGAGGCATCCTGCCTCCGCGGAACGTCCAAGAACACGTCCAAACGCTGCCTTCAAACAAAGCCCCACCACAGCCCACCTACACTCTTCATCATGCCGGCGCCCACTCCTCCCCACGTCACCTTCCATCGCGACAAGCTCACCGCCGACGGCTCCCTCATCCGCGAGATGCTCCGCCTGACTCCCACCGAGCGCCTCCGCCGAGCCGACCGCGCGAAGAAATCCGCCCTCACTCTCTTCGAAGCTGGCCGCCGGGCACGAGCCGAAGCCGCGGCTGAGCGCACACCGAGCGACACCTGTGACTGTCGCGGCGCACGCAGCTGAACGCATCGCCGACATCTTTCGCGCACTGCCAGAGCGATCGATGGACACCCTCGCGCTCGCCCCGGACACGTTCGCTTCCTCGGGTGCCACTGGCGGCTCGTCCGCCAGTGCTCGATGACCTCGGCACACCCGCTGGTCGTCACGCCACCGGTGGCACCCGCCATCCAACACAGTCATGCCCATACCACACAAATTTGTGTGGTGGCCGCATCGCGTCATCGTTCGATCACCGCGCGTGCCCCAATCAACCGGGTGACCTTCTACGATCGTCGCATGGCTGCATGGGATAACCCTCTAGAGCGCGACACCCCGGTGGTGACCGAGGATGAGTTGCATGCACTGCCGCGATGGGCACGGGTCGCGTTCGCAGCGCGGTGTGCGCGCCGTGTGCAGCCGCTCTTTGCCGCGAAGTGGCTCGAAACGTCCGAGATGCACGTGCGCGCGGTCGATCACGCGATTGCGCTCGCGGAGGCTTCGGCGGCGAGTCCCGCCACCGCGAGCGAGTCTCACGCCGCCAACGCCGCCGACGCTGCCGCAAACGCCGCCGCCGCCGCCCACGCCGACGCCCTCATTGCCGTCACCGACACCGGCACCATGCACGCCGCCAACGCCGCCGCTCACGCCATCTACGCCGCCGCCAACGCCGCCAACGCCGCCAACGCCGCCAACGCCGCCAACGCCGCCAACGCCGCCGCCAACGCCGCCGCCAACGCCATTCGCAAAGATCTCGAACTGGCGCGTTCTGCTGTCGAGCAGGCCAACGCTTCCGGCACACCCTGGACGGACGACACCCCCGTCCCCCCCGAGTTCTTCGGCCCCATGTGGCCCGACGGCGAGCCGGAGGGGTGGCCGGGCGCGTCGAAAGAAAGCAACGTCGAGAGTAGTGCTCCCCTCTCGCTCTACTTCGATGGAGACGAGTTCACCGCGGCCGAAGCCTCCGAGATGATCCAGTACCTCTCGCACCTGTACGAGAGTGTGGGAGGCGATCATCTCGTCATCGATTCCACCGGTGTGCTCGAACTCGCGCTCGTGCCCACGGGAGCTCGATGATGGAGCAGCCCGTCGACCACACGAAGATCCTCCGTGTCGATGTCCGAGGTGAGAACACCTCGCTCTGGTCGCAGCTTCGCCCCAAGCTCATCGCGCGCATCAACGAGGTCCTTGATTCCACGCTCGACCACAAGCGGGGCACCTCCTTCCGCGACGAGGCGAAACAGTTCACCGCGTCGATGCTCGAGTACGCCCGTCAACGGCTCCAGCGCGAAGGCCTCGAGAACGATCGCATCGAAGCGGAGATCGCCGAAACCTACGCGCGCCGCACATCCGAACTCGCCAAGGCCGAGAACACCGCTGCGGACGCCGAGCACAAACGCCAGCAGACCAACCTCAAAGAACTCTGCATCGCGCTCGGCCTGACCAAGGCCATGCTCATCGGTGAAGAAGGCGAGGAAGCCGTGGTGTTCGGCAAGCAAATCGAGTGCTTCCTCGAGGTCGTCAAAGACATGCACCTGCTCAGCGACGCCTAAGCATCACGCCCGGCGAGCCGCGGGCGCGAGCCCGCGGACACGAACTGCGGCCACCACAAGGCACGCCAACCGAGCCCAATGGGTGAACGTCATGCCACGCGCCGACCAAC
>JBCDJJ010000015.1:0-54214 GCA_038747915.1 Planctomycetota bacterium
CCCGCGATCAACACCTCCGCCTCGCGGAGCTTGTTGACGATCTCCTCAGCCGAGTACCTTCGCCGTGCCATGCCAGATCCTCCGTGATCCAAGCCACAGGCTACCAGTCTGGGAATGGATCACTTCTTGGGGGGCATGCCAAAGGCACAAAGCCCGCTGCGAACTCGCCCGGCCCATATATACCTACTCATGAAATTCTGACGCCTTGGTCCAGCTGTATTTGATTCCCCTGGCAATTAACTCGATAAAAATATCGCGTCCTGTGAATACCATGAGTTCATAGCCATCTGGCACGTTCAGCTCTTGCGTGCACTCAACTTTATATGCACCAGGATCTGGGCAGATTGCGGACTCATGCCACTCCTTGAAGAACTTCTCTCTCCATTGATCGATCATCTCAATGTCCAGAGTGGGTCGATTGACGAGCGCGTAGTCGAATTCGTTTGGATTGAGTACTTCTCGCTCCGAATACGCCGGCCTCCAGTTGAGCATCTCGCACCACAGTAGCTCGCACACCACGCGGCACTCCACAGCTCTAGCGCGGTGGCCTCTCGATTCCAGTAACGGTGGCGGTAAGGGCTCAACCACGTTTGCCCAAAAGCTCAGCGCAGCCTCACCACGACCGTCGCTCTCTCGAATAGTGCACACGATATCCGAAATTGATGGACTGATTTGCCAAGGAACTTCGAGAGCAATGAGTTTTTTCATTTTAACGATCTGGGACAACTATGATACGTTCTACAGTTAAATCGCTAGTTGATGGAGTAATGGGAATGCTGTGCCCAGGTAATGGTGTATTAATTATAGTATTCTCAAATAGTCGACGGAATTCGTCTGGGGTTGGATTCTTTATATGAACTATTGTTGGATGCATTCCCGCGTCACTGAGTGCTCCAAATGACCGATTATTTATCGTTATGTATTGCGAATTATATTCAAATACATTAAGAGGGAGATCATCCGGCGTCAAAATTCCAGCATTCAGATCTTGTGACACGTCCGAAAGCAGTCGACCTCGTAAATATTCTGGAGCATTACGATTGTTGCCAAACCGCCGGCCAATCCGGCGCTGTCCAAAGAGAATAGCGTCATAGATCCTACCTATTCCGCTTGCGATTGGCCCAAAGTTCGGCGCAACACCCCCAGTATGAGCATTTGCTACAAGGCTTGCTCCAGAAAGTCCCCTCGACCACCACGGCGCATTTGGGTTGGCGAGGTTCCGCGCCTCAAGGTAGTCGCCGAGCCAAGGCACAAAGCCCGCTCCAAACTCACCAAGCCCGAGTCCAATATCACCGAGTCTCTCGGGCAGCGAGTAGTACTGTGCATCGAGCGCATTCGCGAATTCGTTCCTCTTCTGTTCGGCGAAGAGCTCACGCTGCTCCTGCTCGTGTCGAATCAGATCACCCTTTGTGACTGGACCGAACAGTCCGGGATCCAAAGGACCCCCCAACGTGCTCTGGCTTCGCCCCGTCGCGGTGAACTGCAACCCCATCGGATCAACACCAACGAGGGGGGTACTCCGGACGTACTCGAACAGGTTCATCCCGTCCACGTACCCGAGTGGATCTCTCTGAACGAACCGCCCGATACTCGGGTGCAGGTAGCGATGTCTGTATTGCACCAGGCCGGTCACGTGGTCGTACAGGCGCCCTGTGAAGGTATGTCGATTGCCGATCGCCGACACCAATACCTCGGCGAGCTCCTCCGCGTCCAGGACACCATCACCACCGGTGAGTTCGTAGAGCCCGGTGCCGGGGTTGATGCCGCCGAGGTCGCGGACATCGAAGCCGGCGGCGTTCAGAATCGCTGGGGTGCCGTAGTCGCCGTAGTCGTATCGCTCGACGATGGCGCCGCTTTCGTCGGTGATCGCGTAGACCGAGAATAGGTCGTCGTGGTGGTAGTAGTAGATATCGTCGCCGGCCTCGCCGAGCACACCGTTGTCTTTCCCGTCTCGGCGCATCTGCAGCACTTCGTCGATGTAGTTGCCGTACACGTACTCGGCCAGGAGCTTGTCACCAACGACGCCTTGCGGATCGACCTTGTACTCCGCGAGGAGCTGCCAGTTGTTCTGCCCCCCATAGGTAAACTCAATGATCGCCTGATCGGAGCTGACCATCACTCCCGAAGCGTTGTACGTGTTGACGGTCTCGTCGGCGCGCATCCGCCGATTGAAAGCGTCGTACATGTAGGTGGATGCGTGCCTGACATCCTGCCCGCTGTAGCCGGTCACAGATATCAGCTGGTTCCGCCAGTCGTACACATGCAGCACGCGATCGGTTACGCGGCCGAACTCGACCAGTGTATCGAGAAAATCGCTTGACTCGACCACGCAATCGCCGTTCGTATCCCCGACCACGCCGCAATAGCGATCAGCGATGCCGTCATCGTTGAGATCGTCAAGGGGGATCACGATCGTCGACGCCCCGCTGTCAGGACACCCGTAGCCCTGATCGATCAGTTCTTGGGGCAGATCAACGAACATGCCATCGTGGCCTTGGGCACTATCGCACTCGCACTGCCAATCATCTGTGGTTCCTGACAGATACGCGCAGCCGCTGCCAAACTCAACCTGCGACGTCGTGAAGTCAGCAGCATCGACATCACCATCAGCATCGAAATCTGCGGTCAGGATTCGATCAGCTGCAAGCGTGAGACTGCCGCTGTCGTCGTACGCGTACCGTGCCCAGTCAGGCGCCGCTGAATACTGATTGACCGGCTGATTCTCAGTATCTTGTGCGTACTGGGCTCCAATCGAGCCGCCATCAACGAATGGCATGCTGCCGTTGTCGAGAAGCACCGACTCGCGGTTGTGAACGCCGTCGAGCGTGTAGAGCATTGTTCCCGCGAACGGCTCGTAGTAATCGCCGGGACCAGCCGCAGTGTGAAAATAGCTGGACGACACCAAGCGATCCGCCTCGTCGTAGCCAAACGCTCGAGATCGTGCTGCGGTGACGCCGGTGAGGGCCACATGCGAAGTTCTGTTACCAGCCGCATCCCAGAAGAACTGGAAGTTGGCACCACGCACAGGATCGAATCCTGTTCCAGGACCTGTAGTAAAGATCAGAGAGGTGTGTCCAAATCCAAAGGTACTCCCGGTACTCGCGCCCTTGTACCCGCTGAATACAAGTCCTCGATTTGAGGATCCCGCTGACGAGTCATCGCCGGATACACGCTGTCTGACCCGACCCTGACCGACATACCCGTACCCAGCGATGTCATTGGTGGTGACACTCGAGGAGTACAAGAACCCCTCGTCGATGCCAATCAGTCGATTTAGCTGGTCGTACGCCCGAGAGACCTGCCGGCCGCTCGGGTACGTGCACCGTGTCTGGTTGTTCGCCGTGTCGTGGACATACGCGACTGTCCGCGCTGGATCGCCGCCGATCTTGATCTTCTCCTCGAAGAGGTTCGATCGCGAGCCATAAGCCCGTGCCACCTCGGCGATGGGGTCAGTGAAGTTGCTTTGACGGAAGTTGTCTGCTGTCAGTATGCGCCCGAGGCCGTCGTAGGTGAACGACTCGGAGAGGGCGCCACCAAACGATGCCTGTTGAGCAGGCGTGAGCGCCGAGGTATCGATGACACGGGTTTCGAGACGATTATTCAGATCGTACGCGAGTGTCTGCTTCACACCCCGCGCATCGGTCAGCGCTGTGATATTGCCAACGGTGTTATATCCGGATGCAAAGCCGCCGAACGATGACGGCGCGAGCTCGCCGTCACCCCAGGCAACATCGAAGCCAGACCCCATCTGGTGAACGGTGCCGTCGGCCATGCGCATCAACTGCTCGCGGCCCAGGCCGTCGTAGACGTAGCGGGTTGCGTTGGTGCTGTCGTCGGTCCGCGAGATGATCCGGGATGACGCGTCGTACCCGACCTGAGTCACCAGATCATCTCCGCCCAGCGTGTTCACCGCGTCAGCGCCGCTGAGTGTTGTGCTCGAGCCCGATTTGACCGTGGTCTGCGTCGGTCGGTTCAGACCGTCGTAGGCTTGCTCGGTGACGTGGCCATTCGGATCGGTGACGACGATCTGGTTGCCGCGTGAGTCGTGCGCGTAATACGTATCGTTCTGAGGACCAGCGAGTGCATCGGCGTAGTCGGTGGCGCCGCTTGGTAGGTCGACCGAGAGGCTACTCCCGCTGAAATTGGCGTAGGAACCCTCAACCGAGACGATCATGCGATCGAGCCCATCGTAAGCGTAGACCGTCATGTATCGCTCGTCGCCGCTTGGACCCGTGTCGTCTTTATCCAGGCTGCCGGTGCCTATGAGGTTCGAGCCGGCATCGTAGAAGTACTCGACGAGGTTGCCTTTGGCATCGGTCGTCCGGGCGAGACGGCTCGCCGTGTCATAGCTGTATTGGGTCTGTGACCGTATGCTCCCGCCGATCCCGTCTCCAGACTCGTACTCGACAGACGCCACACTGTCGTTTTCGTTGTACAGCGTCGTCGTGACCTGCCACGACACACCAGTCGGGTTCGGCACGATGCCGTCGCCGGCATAGGTACACGCTGGTGGACTCGTGGCGCCGAAGAGAGCGACCGACCGGGTGGTCTCGCGATCGCGCACGTCGTAGATCATCTCCACGAACGACAACAGGGCGTTGCCAGTGCTCGATGGATCAGTATCCGCGATTGCTGGCCCGCAAGTGGCGATCGCGAGCACGTTGCCGTTGTCGTCGTACTCGTAGAACGTCTGGTTGCCCATCGGATCCGTCGACATGATGGGCCGATCGAACCCATCGAAGACGGTAGTAGTCTTTTGCTCACCTTCGCCACCGAGCGCATCGGGGTTCACGGCCATCGCCGTTCGGCGGCCATTCAGATCGTAAGTGTACTCCGTGATCAGAGGGACGTAGGTCGGATCACCGCCGGACTTTGTCCACACACCGTCGTCGTCCACATCGGTTGGGATCACGCCGCTGTATCGACGCACGAGTAGGTCCCGCTCGTCGTACCGCATCACATCGCAGTTGAAGACCTGGCTGCCGTTGACCGCCTCGGGGTGACGGATCGTTATCAGATTCTTGTTCGCGTCGTACTCGTACTCGGTAATCGCCCAGTTGGCACTGGTGAGATAGGTGGCCGCGGAGAAGGCACCGGAAGGGCTCTCGGCGACGAGCGTGGTCTCATCGAAGCCGGAGATCTCCCGTGCTGTCCGCACGCGGTAATCCAGTACATCGTACTCGTGAAGGGTGGTGTAGATCGGATTGATCGCGTCGGCAACGTAGCCGGTCACGGCGCCATCGGACGCGATGACAGGTACTAGATTGTGAACATCATCGCGCACGAGGTTCCCATTCGCGTCGTAGAAAAAGTCCTGCTGCGCGAGCAGGTCGCTTAGGTCACCGGGTGTGGTCGGCTTGGCTTCGAATCGTCGCTCGCGGACAAGCTGCCGTGCTTGATTGAAGACCCGCTCGGTATAGTGGCCATCCGGTTCGATGATACCGGTGATATCGCCAACCCGGTTGTACTCAAAGCGAGTCTCGAGAGCGAAGCCACCCACATCGGCGGTCATCGACTCGAGGTAGCCGTTCTCGATTCCAGATGCGTAGTAGGTGTACTCGTCGCGACGGCGGTTGGTGCCATTGCTCGCCTGGACATGGGCCGTCCGCTGGCCAAAGTTGTTGTACTCGAAGGTCTCAGACGCCGCTGCGTCATCGAAGACCATGGTCTGGACACTGGTACCGATGGGCAGGTCGTGGTACACCGAGAGCAGATCACCCTTCGCCACCCCAGTGATGGCATCAACCGTTTCGTCGTAGACGTATCGAGTGACATACTCGCGCTCGTCTTTGTACGCCGTGGGAAAGTCACTCCCACAGCAACCGCCGCTGCTGAAATCGAAATTATGTGCCCATTCTTCGGTGATCGTCTGGCCGGCCGCCGCGTCGGTGACAACGAGTTCCTTCAGCGCCCCTGCCTTCCGGCGATCGGTGCCCTCCACATACGTCCGGCTCTGGAGGTCACCATTCGGGTCAACTGACGTGGCAGAATGCCAGTCGTCGTTGTAGTCGAAGTCTCGCCCGAGGGCTGCTCCCATGCTGAGCGCACCCGCAACGGGCGCGTTCCCACCAACTGGCGCCCACGAGGAGAGCTGAAGTGTTGATGGATCGGAGCCCACATGGCTCAACGAGCCCGACGAGGGGGCTGTCTTGGATGGTGCGACACCAGGGAAGTCAATTCTTCTGATGAGCCGCCGATGGACAAAGGGTGTGGTCGTGCCGGGCACGTTAAAACTGCTCGCGAGCCCGGCGTACACAAGGGCCGTAACCTGTCCCTTGCGATCGTTCACCCAGACGACGTAGTCGTCTTGGAAGGCGTCACTCGGCGTACCTTCGCCGAAGCGATTTCCTTGCAGGTCGGTGCATACGTAGTTGTAGACATCGTCGGGCAGACCGTCGGCGTCGAGGTCTTCGCCGACCCGCTGCGTCTCAATTCTGTAGTTGTTCCTGCTCGGCGCTCCCGAGGACGACGCGCCGCCGCCTGGGAACGAATAGTCGTTCCATACCACGACATCACCGTTTGGCGAGGTCACGGACTTGAGTTGATACGCCCACCACTCTGTGGGCTGGGAGCCCTCGGGATCGGGGGCGGCATTACCCCACCAGTCAAACTGCCAACGCCGTCTTGGCTGTGCGGATCCCGGCGCTTCCCCCGAGAACCGAGCAAGATCACTTGGGACATCAAAGACCGACTCGGCCTGAACCTCCGGCAAGCGCACCTCGATCAGCCGCTCCGGGAAAGGCGTCGTCCCGTTGTCTTCGGGATGGTCCTCGTAGAGATACTCGACCTCGCGGCCCGCAAAGTCGGTCACCTTCCAGAGCAGATGGGCATATTTGGTCGTGTCGCCGAGGGGCGACATCGGATCATCGTGATATGTGAACAGGATCTCGCGATCGCCCGCACCGGTACTGGTTGTGTGACGCACCGATGCGATCCGGTTGTCGTCAGCTGGTTTGTACGCCACATGGAAGGCGTTCCCGCGTCGGTCGGTGATCGACTTGAGTCGCCCTTGGTTCGCCGACGATCCGGCCAGAGGGAAGAACTCGTGGGTGGAGCCGTCCGGTGATCTGTACAGGAGCGCGCCGTCGGTCGACCCGGTCGAAAACTCGAAGCTCGTGTGGTACTCGTCGCGGATGAACTGGCTCGTCGGTTGCTCGCTCGAGTCGACGCACCCGAAGAACGCATCAGATCGCCCGTTGCCCGGGAAGAAATCAAGAACACGGATCTCGCTCGCGGTGCACCCCAGCGTGGCAGCCGCCGAATCTCGTGCCGACTCCTCACCCGCACCACTCGGCGTGCGAAGAGCCCCGGGCAGCACGTACACATTCCAGTTGTGATCCCAGTTCATCCCGAGAGGCTCGTCCAGAATCTCTGGATCAGAACCGTCCGAAAGCACGCTCCAGGTACCACTACGCGCCCGGTAGGTACGGGTGAAGGTGAAGTTCATCCCACGCCCCTTCACGACGGCATCGGTCTGCGTGAGCTGGTAGTCGCCGGTCGATAGGTCGATGGGATCGCTGAGATCCGTCAGGCCATAGGTCCACTCGCCGGGCTGAGCGCCGCCGACCGGCCCGTACGGAAGCGGCTCCTCCTCGCAACCCGTTGGTGTGCAGGGCGGGTTCGCAAAGCCGAAATCAAAACTGAACCCACCAATGCCGGTGAGAGCGTTGGGCGCTATCTCTATCACTGAAATGATGGATACGTCGGTAGATGGCGGGTAGATAAACTCAAATCCTGGCTGCGGTATCCATTGAATTATAGGCTTAATATTTACTTGCTCAACAACAACAGAAAAAAGTGGATCTATAGATTTTTCTACAACCCATCCAGAAGTTAAGTTTGCTCCCGTGGCTGAAACATTTTGTATGTTACCAACGAGCATTTGCGTTGGATCAATACCCCCAATGGCAACTTGCCATTCCAGAGGTGTCAGAGAATTGGGATCACAAGGCCAATAAATAGTATCCGGAACAAGAGGGCAGGTTGATTCGCCAAAGGAGCCAGTCATGACCCTCTCTAAAACAAATGCAATTTCAAAACCGACATCTGAAGGACTGTCGCATAATCGAGAAGCTAAGTTCGTACGGTAGGTAGCGGATCCAATGTCCGTGGCACTCAGCGGACACTGCGCCCAAGGCCCATTCACTGGCTCAGTAACTGAGGTATCAAAGAATAAAGAAGGTGTCCCGCCAAAGGATCCAAGAACTGGCGTAAAGAATGCGGTGAACTCAAACTCTCCCGCACCATTCCAGTACTTATCGTCACAGAGCTGGATGCACTGCGCCGAGACAGGTTTGACACACACTCCAAGCATGATCGCGAGGACCGCAAGCTGCCATGCCCGACGCGGGCACATGCGCAAGGCAAGCGCAACCACATCTTTGAATCGCCGATTGGCCATGGAATTTCTCCGCTTTCATCTCCGGGGCGCCGAATCGGCCGCCGTGCGATCACTTCAGGCGACATACACCGCCTATTGCCTGCACTCTATCCGAAGCACATGGATACCCAAGATGAAATCCCGGAAATTACTCACTTCAATCAGGGGTGATTCGACAAGAACAGGGTCTGTGCGCGCGCGTCGTGCACGCACATGAAGTCGCACCTCGCTGCAGACACATGGGGTTGCCATGGACGCGGACAGTCCCGCACCTATCACGCATCGAGTTCAGTGGCTGTGCTACTCACTGATGCCGCGACCGCAAGGATCCGATGCTGCGTGCCCAGCGGCAGCGAGTCCCACACACTCCGAAGCCACTCAATGCCGGAGAATACTGCACCGGATTCTGCACCGTCTGGGAGTTCGCAAGGAACCGAACCCGTTGTACTGAAATGTGGAGAGGGCAAATGGGGCTATTCTGGGGCTGCGCCGGTCTGACAAGCCCAAAGTCGCCGTTTCCAGGCCGTAAACGGCGTTCCTAGCCAAAAAGCGGAGAGGGGGGGATTCGAACCCCCGATGACCCGAAGGCCATACTGGATTTCGAGTCCAGCGCATTCAACCGCTCTGCCACCTCTCCGAGCGGGGAAGGCAGATCGTCGTCCCACCATCTCTGGAAGTCAAGCGGACGGGTCCGTGACAACCCTGCAGCAGTCCTCCTGAACCGCCTCAGCCGCGTGCTTCGTGGCCCGTACATCCCTCGCCAACAGGCGGACATTGATGCACGCCGCTTCGATCCCGTCCAACCTCGGCACCTCCGCCGGCGCCGTCATGGCCTCAGGCGATGATCCGCGGCACCATCCGCCGGGTGCTCAGTGCCCGATCGCGCCCCGCACCCGGTGCACCGTGGCGCCGATGTCCTCGCCGCCCGCATCGACACGCGCATCCGCCCACCTCTCCAGCAGGGGCACACGCTCGCGCACCAGATCCGCCAGCGTCTGCCCCGGTAGTCGTACCACGCCGCGCGCATCAAGATCACCGAGCCGCTTCGCCAGATCCTCCAGCGGGCAGTCGAGCCACACCACGGTGCCCTGTGCTTTGAGATGTTCCATTGCGCCCGCAGAGTAAATCATCGATCCGCCGGTCGAGAGCACATAGCCGCGCACATCGAGGGCCAGCACATGTTTCTGCTCGATCTCGAGGAACCGCTCGCGACCCTCCTCGGCGATGATCGCGCTGAGCTTCCGTTGCTCGTGCGCCAGGATCAGGTCGTCGGTGTCAAGAAACGGCCGGTCAAGACCCGCTGCGAGCGCACGCCCGACGGTCGTCTTGCCCGACCCCATCATCCCGATCAGCACGATGTTCCGCTGCGGTACCTCAGACATGTGCTCACCCTACGTCGGAAGCACCGTCCCAGGCGGGCGCTCCATCCGCGCACCGCCGGTCAGCAGTGGGATCAACTCTCGATCATTCGTCACAACCACGCGTTCACCGCTCGTCAAACGCACCACCCGACACCCCGTGAACGAGCCGAAGGCGGGCAGCACCACGCGTGCGGGTGCCTGGCCCGGCTTGCCATGCTCAGGCCCCAGAATGAACCCGCGCAGCCGCACACTCTCCTTCGACCGTTTGAGCCCGATGCACGGGTGGAGGTGCCCGTGCATCACGAGCGGGGCGCGGTCGGGCTTGATCTCCTCCGGCATGTGCGTGAACTGCACCCCGCCATCCACGAAACCGGGGGCCATCACATCGATCTCCAGACGCTTCGCGAGGGATGCAATCCCTCTGTCGTGATTGCCGCGCACCAGCACGATCTCGAGCGATGGGTGACGATCGCGCCACCCCCGCAGGCTGGTCTCCACCGTCGAGGTCGTGCCTCGCACGCTATGCAAGAGATCGCCCAGGTGCAGCAAGCGCTTCGGGCGCGTCAGCGCGATCACGCGATCGAGCCGCTCAAGGTCGGACGCGGTGACCGACTCCGGCGCCGCCACACCGAGCGCGCGGAACGTGGCGGTCTTGCCGAAGTGCGTGTCCGTGACGATCAGCGTCTGCTGTTCTGGCCAGTGGATCGCGCGATCCGCCAGGAGCACCAGCCGAACGCCACCGACCATCACTTCGAGCGAACTCGCCGAAGGCGGTGTTGCCCGCGGCTCGGTGTCGTGGCGATTCGTCGTTCGCAGCATCAGTGCAAGGATAGCCTGTTTGCACTCTGGAAGGGTGCGGCTCGGTCGCAAAGAACGCACCACGGGCTGGGCATACGGTGTCCCCGAGGGCATCACGCACAGGACACCGCCACCCATCCGCGTCAGCGAGGAGCTGCAGAACATGATCACCGTCGGCGACCGCTTCCCGGAGTTCACCGTCCAGGCCTGCTGCGGCATCGAGGACTCGGACATCACCCAGCTCTCGTCCGGCACCTTCGAGGGCAAGTGGAAGACCTTCGTCTTCTACCGCAAGGACTTCACCTTCGTCTGCCCGACCGAGTTGATCGAGTTCAGCAAACGTGTGAGCGACTTCGAGCAGCGCGACTGCGTCATCATCGGTGCCTCCACGGATAACGAGTACGCGCACCTCGCCTGGCGGCGCACCAACGATGACCTCAAGAGCCTTCCCTACCCGCTGATCGCAGCAAGCAAGCTGGCACGCGATCTCGACATCCTCGACGAGCACGAGAACATCTGTCACCGGGCGACCTATATCGTCGACCCAACCGGTGTCGTGCAGTTCGTCAGCGTGCATCCCCCATCCGTCGGTCGCAGCGTCGACGAGGTGCTTCGCACGCTCGCCGCCATCCAGAGCGAGGGGCTCTGTCCGTGCAACTGGCAGCACGGCGAACAGACCATCGCCGTGTAGAGAGGCATATCACTCGCGATTCTGTTCTTCGAGCATGCGCCGGAAGATCTCATCGAGCGGGCTGATCGGGCGAGTCTGCTCCTGCTCGGTGTCCTCGTCCCTGTCAGACGGTTGTTCATCTTGTGTCGAGTCACCACCGCCCGATGTGATCGCGATCAGCTGAGGCAGCAGCGAGAGGAAGGCGATCGGATCGGAGGCCAGCCCCCGCTGAAACTCTTCGAGTGACCGCGAGAAGTCATCACCGAGCAGGCCGATCTCGTTGATGATCTTCGGTGGGACGGGCCGAGGCGGACCGTTGAGGCTCAAGGCGTCGGGCGGCCCCGCGAACCTGATCTCGATCTCCGGGATGAGCGCACGCGGATCATTGGCGAGTGTGTCCTGAATACTCGTCAGCCGCGCGTCGTACGCGCCCATGCCGAAGCCGAACTGCTCCGCAATGCGGCTGAGCTGTGGATGCTGCGAGACCTGGCCGAGCATCCGCTGCATCCCGCGGAGGTCGCCGGTGCCGGTCGAGGCCTGACGCCCCATCGTGCCGAGCTGCGAGTTGAGCGCGCGAGTATCGAAGCCGAACCACCGCGCGAGTTCGCCGGTCACCGCCTCGGGTGGGAGGATGAGCGAGAAGCCCATGCGGTTTGCTCCCGCGTCGTACCACCCGCTCACGCCGGGCTCGTACGGGCCGATCCGCGCCCGCCACGGCTCGAGCCGCACCACCCCGCGATCAGCGGTGAACGTCATGGGCCCGGCGCTCTGGAACAGCACCGTGTCCACGTTGTTCTGTGTCCGCTGCAAGGCCTCCACGATGATGCGGCCGGTGCGCCCGGGGATCTGCCGCGCATCGAAACGCACCGGGCCGGGTGTGAACCCGAACCGGCCGTTCAGCGTCGTCCAATCGGTCGCACCGTTGCCCTGCTCGCCAGTGGCGAGAGGCACCGTCAAGCCGTCGGTCCAGAGCCTCGCCGACCCATCCGGCGTGGCCTCCTTCCACACCGAAGAGCCCGGGAACACCTCGGCGCCCTGGCGGATGTAATCGACCGCGATGCTGGTGTTCGGTTCGATCACGACCCGGTCACCTTCGTATCGCACATTCACATCAGACCGCCCCGACGGGTAGACCAGCACGCCGCGCGCCGCCGTTCCACCTGCGTCCGAAGTGAGCTGCACATCCGCGTCGATCGCGCCGTCGAGCGCCGCCGCGATCGGGTCACCGGTCCCCGACCCAGCCAGCGCCGAGATCAACCACGGCGCGAGCTCGCCGCGCACATGCCCGGTCGGAAGGGGCCCCGAGTCGTCCATGAGTCCGCCGCGCGTGAGCACACCCGCCAGCGCAAGGTCCGCATCAAGGACCGGTGCCGCGCCCGCTTGATCCACACGCGCCCGAAGGGTCACGCCCTCCGCGCCCGCTGCTTTGTCGAGTGACACCGTCCCCGGTCCGAGGCGACGCGGCCCACCACCCGCATCGATCGAAAAGGTTGAGACACCGAGATCGGCATCAATCGACGAAGCAGACGCCATGTCACCCGAGAGGTCCAGCGGCAGGTCGAGCGTCGCCAGCCTTGCCTCGATGGTCACGCCAGACCCCGGTCGGATCGACGCCGATGGCGAAACGTCCTCGAGCAACACCGCCGCCGCCGGCGCATCCAGACGAAGCATCGCCGACGCTGCTCGTGTCAGACGCACTCGATCGCCGGTAAGCCGCAGCCCAGCGTCGATGGTGAGCGTCTGGCTCGACGCGCGGGCATCGATCGCCGTGCCATCGGCGGTCGTCTCCCCCACACTGGCCGAAGCATCGAGCGTTGGCCCGAGTACCTCGGCGACTATGGGCTGACCGATGAACGCCGCGAGGATATCCGTGGGCACGCCCTGTGCACCAAGTGTCGAGGCCCGTTCTCCAAGCGGCAGTGCCACATCCGCCCGCAAGCCACCCGCATCTCGGCCCGATGAGGGATCGAACATCGCCAGATCGGCGCGCACATCGCCACGTGGTGCGCCCGCCGAAAGGTCGAGTGCGCCACCCACCCGCGCGCCACCCCGCACGCCGATCGCGCGGGTGCCGCCGCCGGCGCCTCTGTCAGCTCGGGCCGCAACCAGATCGTCCAGGAGCTCAATGCTGAAAGACACCGGGTCCGCAACGCGGCCTTCCGCCAGGTCAAACACCATGCCCGGCGAGCGCGCTTCGAGGCGTGCCGGAGTCGAGATGCCGATCCCTGCACCTTCGAGCCCACCGAGAGAGCGAAGCACCGCGGGCGCCACCGCCATGCGAACATGGCTCTCGCCAACCCGCGCTCGGTCGCCGCCCGACTCGAGCCGAACCGATGTCCCCGCATCGATCGTGCTGCTGGTCACCGACATCGCGACCGGCTCGCCGCGGCCCGTCGCAGTCACCATGAGGCCAAGATCCGCACCGAGCAGCTCACGCACCGCCTCGGGATCGATGCCACCCGCGTCACCCACGAGCGACGCAAGCAGATCGGTGGGCACCGAACTCGCCTCGATGGTGCCGCGCACGTCAAGATCACCCAGCCCCGGTAGAACTCCATCCGCGAGCGGAAGATCGTTGACACGCAGCGCACCGGTCACATCAAGCGGCTCCGACACCGCCACACCAGATGCCTCAATCGGACGCCCTCGGACCACCGCGTCGACCGCACCAGAGCCTGCTCGGTCGATCGTGATCGTCCCCAAGGCTTCCTCGAACCGAAGACCGTTGATCGAAGCCAACGTGCGAGAGGGCTCGGCATCACCGGTCGCGACACGCTCGAGCGTGAGTCCTCCAAGGTCCGCCCGTGCATCGAGCGCCATCGCCGCCGAGCCCCCGGCTCGTCCCAGCGGAACGCTCAGCGTCGTGACCTCGATCGACACCGGGCGATCACCGTCGAAGACAACGTCACCAAAGCCGCCAATGGCCGATGGATCACGCACCATCGCCCGTAGACCGCCGTCGCCGAGATGCAGCCCATCCTCATCCAACCGCATCTCGCCAGAGATCTCAACCGCATCGCTCCGAAGCTCGACACCCGCGGAGCGAAAGCCGACGAGCGGCCCGAGTGCGGCAAGATCAACACGTCCAAGCTCCATCCCATCGCCGAGCCGCGCCACGAGCACACGCTCGTCCTCGCGCGGCGCCGAGAGATCGATGCGCGCCGAGCCGGAGACGCCGCCTTCAACCAACCTCAACACACTCGCATGCTGTTCGCCGGCCAGCGCGCGCACGAGCAAGGCCACGGGCAACCGCTCGAGCGCGAGCACGCCATCAAATCGCTCGGAGCCGGGACTCGCGCCGTCGGCGAGACCGATCCGCGCCAGAAAGTCTGGCCAGGTCACATCGAGCGATGCGTTCCCGCGCTCGTCATCAACACTCACGACCGTCGAAGCACTGATCGATGCCGTAGCCCCATCCGTAGCCACGAGTCCAACTGCCGCTTTATCCAAAAGGACCCACTCGCCCGTCGACCCCGCAACGCGAACGCCCTCCACCGTCGCGTCCACCGCCATCGCTGCATCACCACCCCCGGGGCCCACCGGCACCCGAAGCCGAGTCGCCCGGATCGCGACCGAGCCGCCCGGACCAAACCGAGCCGCCTGATCGAGCTCGAGCGCCTCGAGGCCCGCCTCGGCAACACTGCCGACCTCCCGAACCTCGATCGTTGCCGGACGGTCGAGGACCACAGCGCCACCCACGTATCGAGCCGCAACATCAATATCAACCCGATCGGCCCGTAGATTCAGTGTGGCGACCGGCTCGCGACCACCCTCGACCGGCTCGACCTCCGCTGCAAGGGTCACCGAAAAACCCTCTCCGAGCATGGCATCGAGCGGCAGCTCCGCGCCGAAGACCGATGCCACACGTTCCACCAGCACGGTCGGGACCTCTGGGACATCGATCCTGCCCGAGAGTTCGCGCGGCAGCGTGCGCAGCAGCCGCCCACCCGAGTCCACAAGGCCGCTCATACGCAAGTCAGCCGTCGCACCACGGATCGCCTCGCCACCGAACGACCCGCGCACCACGCCCACCACGCTCACTCCACGATCGAGCGGCGACCCCGCGAGCGTGATCGTCGTCGGATCGAGTTCAAAGCGCGACCCGGCCCCCTCATCGAGTCTGCCGGACACCTCCGACAGACGCACCTCCGTGCGCACCCGAGCGCTGTCCCACCCATCCGAGTTCGGGTCGAGCGGTGTGTCGAGCATCCCAAGCAGGAGTTCGAGCGTTGGACGCTCGTCCACCACGAGGCCGCCTCCGTCTCCAGCGAGCGCCGCCATCACACCATCCGGTAGAGGGACGCGCACCCACGACGTGGGTTCACCCCCCGCACCGAGCTCCGAGATCAATCGGCCGTTCTCGAGCTTCAACGCGAGCTGAGTCTCGACCCGAGCATCGTCCGCCACACGTGCCGCACGATCACCCTCCGGCACCTGCGCGAGCGCTCGCGCGAGCGACTCCAGCTTGGAAAGTGGCGCACCCGCCACGATATTGAGCTCGCCCTCGGCCGAGCTGAGATCAAGCGCACCATCACGGCTTCGCAGCCCGCGGGCTCGGCCACGCAGGTGCAGCACATCCTCACCATCGATCGTCACCGATGCCGCCACCTCCGTGACTCCATCCGGCCCGGAAAGCGACACCGATCCTTCGAGCCCGTTGATCTCGATCCGCTCACCGGACGAGGTCGTGACGCTCGCCGAGATCGGGCCAGCGAAGAGCGATGCGCGGAGCCGCTGCGGCCAGTCGACCGGCTCGGCACCGCCCGGCACCTGCTCACCGGAGACACCACCCGGCGCCCCCGCATCCGATCTCGATGCGACCGCCGCCGCCAGGTTTGACCGCCCATCGGGCAGCACGACCACATCGGCGTGACCAGAGATCGTCACACTCCCGAGATGCTGCGGATCGAGGAGCACCCCGAGCAGCGATCGATCCCACACAATGTCAAAGGTGCCGACGAGCCCACCATCCGGAGCCGAAAGCGTCGCAGTGGCGAACTGCGGCCCACCCCACCCAAGCGCGACCGACGTCACATCAACATCACCCTCGATCGCCTCCGAGACGGCCGACTCGATCAGCCCTGGCGCGAGCCGTCCGCCGATGACCGGCACAGCACCGACCAGCGCGATCGCGACAACGATCACTACACCGCCAATCACGCCGGCGAGCGTTCGCCACCCGCGGCGCCGCCGCGGCGATGGTTTCTCCAGCAAGCTGTCGCGATCGGCGGTTTCGTGCTGCACACCTGCTCCCGGGTCGGCTGTTGGCATCACCCGACGATACGCGGAGCCGCGCGAAAGGTTGACCCGCCGGCACCACGAAGCCCGCCAACACTCACTCTGTGCCGTGCGAACGTGGGTTTATCCCGCGGCCTTCACCGCGATCGGGCGCTCCACCGGCAGCGCCAGCATCCGCTCGAGCGACTCCAGGGCCGGTCCACGCGCCTCCTCATGCACCGACACGCGGTTCATCACCTTGCCGTCAGCGAGACTGTCGAGCACCCAGAGCAGGTGCGGCTCATCGATCCGATACATCGTCGTGCATAAGCACTGGCAGTCCGACAAGATCCGCGCCCGAATGCCGCGCTCCGCGGCCTGTGCGCACAGCCGTGCCACCAGGTGATGCTCCGTGCCGATCGCCCACGAGGAGCCAGGCTCGGCGTCCTCGATCGTCCGGATGATGAACTCGGTCGACCCGGCAAGGTCGGCCTTGTCGAGCACCTCCTTCGCACACTCGGGATGCACCATGATGGTCACATCAGGATCGCTGGCGCGGATCTGATCGCAGTGCTCCGGACGGAAGAGCTTGTGTACCGAGCAGTGCCCCGCCCACAGAATCACACGCGCCGCCGCGAGCTGCTCCGGCGTCGAGCCACCGAGGACATCTCCCTTGCGTGCGAGCTTCGGGTCGTACAAGCACGTCTCAGAGGCCACGTCGAACCCGAACTGCGCCGCCGTGTTCCGGCCAAGATGCTGATCGGGCAGAAAGAGGATCACAATCTCCTCGTCGTCGCCCTTCGGCACCGTCCCGCCCGCCATCGCCCACTCGAAGACCCGTGAGGCGTTCGACGATGTGCAGCAGGCCCCGCCGTTCATCCCGACGAACGCCTTGATCGCCGCCGAGCTATTCACATAGGTGATCGGGATGACCCGTCCCCGGAATCCCTGTGCGTGCAACACATCGTGGATGGAGTCCCAAGCATCCAGCGCGTCCTCGTAGTCCGCCATGTCGGCCATCGAGCACCCCGCCGACAGGTCGGGCAGAATCACCGACACACCATCCGGCGAGACGAGGTCGGCCGTCTCCGCCATGAAGTGGACACCACAGAAAATCACGAACTCCGACCCACGCTGCTCGACCTGCTCCGCCGCGAGTTGGCTCAGTTTAAGCGAGTCGCCCGTGAAATCGGCGTGGCGGATCACCGCGTCGGTCTGGTAGTGATGACCGAGAATGACGAGCCGGTCGCCGAGCTCACGCCGACGCGCCGCGATCGCCTCAGCCAGGGCCGGCTGACCGAGTTCGTGGTATCGATTGGGGAGGGAAGGTTGCCAGAGCTGCACGCACACCTCATTCGCCCAAAGGGCGTTCCGCGATGCGGGAAGAGGAGTTTAGGCGTGTGCCCAGGATGGATCGGACATCAAGCCGCCAGACGCGGGGCAACCGCCTCGGGGAGCTCGCCGGCCATCTCGAACTCGACACCCACCGCCTGCTGGCCGTCTCCCGTCGTGTACACACGCCTGATGATCGCTCTCTGCACCGCCTCGTCGGGCAGTACTGCCTCGCCGTTCCACGCCACGGCCACCTCGATGGCCTCGCCCGGCTTCAACTCGTGCTCAGAATCCAGGCGGACCAGAGCCCCCCCGCCCGACACATCCGCTGTCTGCGCTGGGAGATACCGCACCGAACGGGCGGGGCGGACCTTGCAGGCGCGGACCGCGGTGACCCGGGGGTGACGGCGGCGGTCGGTGGTGTGCTCGTTGGGCATGCTGGGTCCTCCGCAGCTCGGGGCAAGCGCTGCGATTGTCATCGGTCCAAGTAGGGGGTGGATCGAGGCCACAGCACCCCAAAACCGCATGATTCCTGAGCGATCCGGACCGATCGGAACGGGTCATCGGGCGTTGGGACCGAAAAAAACAGTGCGAAACGCCCCTGCACCGTCTTGTTGAGTGGCGAGGTCCGGCGTAAAAAGCCGAAAAGTCCCGTGTTTTCCGGCGTTCGGAGGACACAGAGACGCCTCCACCGCCGGCACGCAGGATGCGTATCCCCCGGCGAGAACAAGGAGCACCGTGCCATGGCGAAACGAACCACCAAGAAGGCCTCCGCCTCCAAGACCAGCAAAAAGCGGGTCACCAAGAAGCGGACCGTCGCCAAGTCCACCCGGGCCACCGCGGCGAAGGCCGGCCCCAAGCCCACCAAGATCACCGGTGCCAAGGGCAAGGCCCGCACCAAGAGCGAGGTCTACACCATCCTCGCCGAGCACGCGGGCATCTCCAAGAGAGAGGTGGCCGCGGTCTTCGACACGATGGGTGAACTCATCGCTGCCGACCTCAAGAAGGGCAACATCGGTGTCTTCAACGTGCCCGGCATGATGAAGGTGACCGTCCAGCGCAAGCCCGCCACGAAGGCTCGCAAGGGCATCAACCCCTTCACGGGCGAAGAGACCATGTTCAAGGCCAAGCCGGCCCGCAACGTCGTCAAGGTCCGCCCGCTGAAGGCCCTCAAAGACAAGGTCTGAGACCGGTCGCAGCGGTGTTCCTCCGCTGCCCTCACGCTTCACCAACGTACAAAGGCTCATGAGCCGCGGGCCAGGCCCGCGGCTTTGTGTGCGCACGGACGGCGCCGCTGGACCGATATGCTGTGACGATGTCTCAGACGATCATCATCGTGGCCGGGCTAGTTACCTTCGCCGTGGTGATGCTCGTCTCGGAGGTGCTCAGCGCGCGGCGCTTCGCTCGCATGCGGTCGTCCCTCGAGCATGGTCACCAGCGCCATCACGATCACGCCCGCGGCCTCCGACAGTCCGCCGATCGACTCCGCACCATCGATGCGGTCATCTCTGATGTCGACGGCGTGCTGACCGACGGCGGCATCGTCCGCTTCGCCGATGGCACCGGCGGACGCGTCTTCAACTGCAAGGACGGCCTCGGTCACACTCTCCTCCGGCAGGCCGGTGTGAAGCTCGCCTGGATCAGCTCCACCAAAGAGCGCGGCTCGCTCGAGGTCCGAGGCCAAGACCTCAAGGTCACCGTGATCAACACCGATCCGGGCCCGAAGGATGAGCGGCTGTTCCGCGTGTGCGCGCAACTCGGCGTCGAGCCGGCCCGGTGCGCCTTCATCGGCGATGATCTGATCGACCTCTCTGTTCTCGAGCACGTCGGCCTCTTCGCCTGCCCAGCCGATGCTGTGCCCAAGGTCCGCGAGGTGGCCCACCTCGTGCTCGAGGCGCCCGGCGGCCGCGGCGCCTTCCGCGAGCTGGCCGACCTCGTGCTCGCCCACCGGCCGAACCGGACCGCCGAGGAAATCGAGCACCGCGTCGAGGCCGTTGGGGTCGAGTCAACATGACGCCACGGGTGAGCCGCATCCAGATCGTCGGCGCACCCGGCAGCGGGAAAACCTGGCTCGGATCTCGCCTCGGTGCCCGTACCGGCGCACCGGTGATCGAACTCGACGGCATCTTCCACACCGATGACTGGCACCAGCGGCCCACCGACGAGGCCATTGCCATTCTGCGCGAACGCATCCTCGCCCCAGCATGGATCACCGACGGGAACTGGACCGGCGCGGGCGCCTTCGAGCTGATCCGAGCACAGGCGGACGTCGTTGTCTACTTCGACCTCCCACACGTGATCAATCACGCCCAGCTCTTTGCACGCACGGTCGTCCGGGCCGCCCGTCGCCAACCGCTCTGGGGCACGAACAATCGTGAGTCGTTCCGCCGCAGCTTTCTCTCGCGCGAGTCGGTCCTCCTCTGGGGTCTCACCAAGTTCAACAAATACCGGCGCCGATGGCCCTCGCTGCACGCTGAGCCGGCCCACCCATCGCAGTGGATCATCCGCATCGGCTCACGTGCCGACGCGCGACGCACACTCGACCAGCTCACACAGCTCATGACATCGGAGGACCTACCATCACCGAATGTCTGAGGATGCCTCGCTCAACTCCCCAGCGACCCGGCCCACGGTCACACGCGTCGCCTCCGCCAAGCTCAACCTCGCCCTCGCGGTCGGCAGGCCCACGCCCGAGACCGATGGCTACCACCCCATCGCCTCGTGGATGGTCCGCGTCGACCTCGCCGACGACCTGACCGTCACCCGCCTCGACGACGATCGGTTCAGCAGGTATGCCATCCAGTGGGCCGCCGATGCGCCGGTCCGCTCGCCTATTGATTGGTCGATCACCAAGGACCTCGCCGTCCGCGCACATCTGATGCTCGAGCACCGCGCCGGCCGCAAGCTCCCCGTTCAGCTCCGCCTCGACAAGCGGATCCCGGTGGGCGGCGGTCTCGGCGGCGCGAGCGCCGACGCCGCCGCGATGTTGCTCGCGGTGAACGAACTCCACGCGCTCGGATTGAGCCTGGACGAGCTGGCCTCGGTCGGCGCCCAGCTCGGGTCCGACGTCCCGTTCTGCCTCGGACAGGCACCGGCGTTCGTCTCCGGACTCGGCGAGCGGATCCGCCCCTCCCCCAGCGTGCGCGCAGATGTGCTCCTCGTGCTGCCCGACTTCGGCTGCCCGACCGGTCGCGTCTACGCCGAGTTCGACGAAGCCCCGTCCCCCGCCCTGCGCACCGACGAGATCGAAGCCATGGCCGCAGCGGGCACCGTCGATGCCGACCTGCTCTTCAACGACCTCGCCGATCCCGCCCAACGCGTCGCGCCGAGGCTGGGACGGGTCCTCGAAGTGCTCCATGATGTCTCCGACGGCCTCGGTGCCCACGTCACCGGCTCGGGCTCCACATGCTTCGTGGTCTGCCCCGACGGCCCCGATCAGGCCCGGATGATCGGTGATGATGTCGAAGCGGAACTCGGCGATGTGCGAACCGTCGCGACGCGGATCGTCTAGCCACCACGCCGACCCCACATCCAGCGCATCGCCACCAAGCCGTTGCATCTTGAGCCGATCGGCGTGACAATAAGTGTTGGCCAAATCCCCAGTTCTGAGCAGGAGAACGCCCATGGCCACCTTACCCGTTCCGCCGCTCTATTCGGCCGAGCCACCGATGCCCGATCGCCCAGAGAGAATCTCGCTCGTCCCCGGCCCCGATGGGTTCGACGATCCCGACGCGGCCCGGGGTCGCATCCGCCTCATGTGGGGTCAGCCGATGCTCGCCGATGTCCTCGCGTGGCGCTACCGAGCGGTTATCTGCGGTGTCAACGACGAGGACAACGCGCACGGCATCATCACCCAGCTTGTCGAGCACATCGCCACGAGCCAGTGGACCGGCAAAGCCGTGACCTCGTACGCCAGTGTCTTCCTCGACGCGATCTCCGATCACGCCGCCGACGACGACGAGCCCTACATCCTCAAGTACGACCTCGATCGTGTGCTCGTGCTCGCGCTGCTGCGCCCGAGCGGCCGCGACTTTTTCACGATCGACGACCTCGGCCGAGGCTTCAGGACCGTCGTCAAAATGCTCGAAGGCCGCCGCGATCGGTCGCCGGTGGCGTCCGTCTCCTTCCTCGGGGCGCGATCGAACCGTCTCGTTACCTCGCTCGACGACGAGCGAGAGCCCGCCTTCGAGACCGTGCTCGCCACGATGCACGATGCCGGCTTCCGCGGCGATGTCTACCCGCCCCACGAGCTGTGGTCGACCGGGGACACACCGGTCTTCCCGAGCTACCCGTTCGTCACCTGAGCCGCACGCTGAATCGTACGGTGCCCCCGAGCCGTTGCCCCGGCTCGAGGATCCGTACCCCCGTCCACCCGGCACCGTCTTCGACCAGGTTGACCGCGTTGCCCACGCTCGTCTGCGGCTCGATCGCAACGAACGGGAGTGGATCGCGAAACTCGGTCGCCTCGGCATTTGTGGGTTGACAGGTGAACAGGTGGAGAAACTCGAAGACCTCGTCCGCGGTCATGCGGATCGACACGCCGGAGCCCGGCCATTCGACCAGGGCCTCACGGCTCCACCCACCAAACGAGGCATCGCACCTCACATCGCAGAGCGCTGCACCCCGTGAGAGCATGCCACCGAGCTCGCTCTCTACAGGCTCACCCGTCGGGATGAGCGACAGGGCCGGGACCTGCGTTGCCACGGGCGCGGTCAGTCGAATGTCGTCGGCACCGCCCGGCAGACGCCGCGTGAAGTACGGGTGAAGCCCGAACGATGCGGGCATCGGCTCGTCCGATCGGTTCTCCACCATGAGCGTGATGGACAGGCTGTCTGCTGCCAGTTCGTACCGAACCTCGCTTGCGAACGCCCACGGCCACGCCGGGGTCTGGCCGTCCTCGCTCGTGAAACCAAGCGCGCAGAAATGCGCACCGCGGTCGACGATGCGCATCGGGTGCCAGCAGATGATCCCGTGGATCGCATGCACCAGGTCGTCGGAGTCGCGCCAGTTGGTCTCCAGGCGGTGCTCGACGTCACGGAACCGAAGCACGCCACGATCGATGCGGTTCACCCACGGCAGCATCGTGTAGCACGCCAGATCGTTGAACACCTGCGGATCCGCACCCGCCGGGCGCATCAGCGGCACGATCGAGCCATCGGGCCGGCGAGCGTCGAAACGCCCGATGCCGCCGCCGAGATCCTCATGAATAGTTAGCGCAAGTGGTCCAGCACCCAGATCGATCATGGTGCGGGAAATAGAGGATCACCAAGCCGACCGCAACCGGGCACGGGCCGCTCAACACCGGTGCAGCTTGCCGTCTGCTGCGCCGTGCCCTCACAATCCGGCCCATGAGCAGCTCACACAGCGGCGGGGGGCCGAACGGCATCCTCGGGTGGATCGAAGCCATCGGCAACCGACTGCCCGACCCGGCGATCCTCTTCGCCATCGGCACCGCGATTGTCTTCGCCTTGAGCGCGTTGCTCGCCCCATCTCTCCCAGGCGGCTTCGAGGTGCGATGGGAAGCAGACGCCTCCAGCTCGCCCGACGAACTCGCACCGTTCTATGCACGGGACGCTCGAGACGAGACAGGCGAACGCATCTATGACGAACGAGGTCGACCAGTCGCCGAGCGGGCACGGGTCGAGGGCGAAACACGACCCGATGGCTCCATTGCAGCCCGACTCGTGCTCGAAACAACCGGCGAGCCTATCCGCAACGACGCCGGAGAACCGGTCGACCTCGCCGATCGCGGGTGGACGGTCTTCCCGGTCACCTCGACCGTCGTGACCGATCCCGAGACCGGCGAGCAGCGCACCGAGCTCGTCCCGAGCGGCCAGGCCAACGTCGCGATCAACCTGCTCTCGAGCCAAGGCGTCTTCTGGCTGCTCCGCTCGATGGAGAAGAACCTCATCAACTTCGCCCCGCTCGGCGTCGTGCTGCTCGGCATGCTGGGCATCGGCGTGGCCGAGCGGTCCGGCCTGATCGGCGCTGCGCTCAAGGCCGCGATGCTCGTCACGCCCAACCGGCTCCTCACCCCCGCGATGGTCCTGCTCGGCATCATGAGCTCGATCGGGACCGACGCCGGCTACGTGGTCCTGCCGCCGCTCGCCGCGGCGCTCTATGCCTCCGTTGGACGCAGCCCGCTCGTCGGGATCGCTGCGGTCTTCGCCGGCGTGTCGGCCGGCTTCAACGCCAACTTGCTCGTCACAGGTCTCGACCCGCTGCTCGCCAACCTCTCCACGCAGGGCGCCCAGGTGGTCGCCCCCGACCGCGCGGTCGCCGCGACCGCCAACTGGGGCTTCATGTTCGTCAGCACCTTCGTGGTCACCGCAATGGGGTGGTTCGTGACAGCCAAGCTGGTCGAGCCCGGTTTCTCGCGCAAGCCGGCCACCGAGGGCGGCCCCGACCCCTCGGCGGTCGTCCCCGAGGATGAACGCAGGCTGTCATCCCTCGAGATCTCCGGCATGACGTGGGCCGGGCTCACGCTCGCACTCGGGCTGGCCGGTGTCGGACTCAGCATCGCGATCCCGGGCGCCCCGCTCGATTACCGCGCGCCCGAGGGCGTGTTCCCCCGATGGGTCGATGTCGTCGTCCCGCTGCTGTTCATCCTGTTCGTCCTCCCGGGCATCGCTTACGGCGTGCGCACGGGCGTGATCACCCGCTCAGCCGACCTGACGCGCCTCATGAGCGAGACGATCGCGGGCATTGCCCCGATCGTCGTGCTGGCCTTCTTTGCGGGGCAGTTCGTCGCCGCATTCGGCGAGTCGAACCTCGGCCGGATGCTCGCTTTTGCGGGTGGCCAGTGGCTGGCCGCCCAGGACCTGAGCGTCGGGGCGCTCATCGTCGCCTTCATCCTCATGACCGCGGTCTTCAACCTCTTTGTGGGCTCGATGTCGGCCAAGTATGCGCTCTTTGCCCCGATCTTCGTCCCCATGCTGATGATCGTCGGGATCCGGCCCGAGCTGACGCAGGTCGCCTATCGCATCGGCGACTCGGTCACCAACATCATCACGCCCCTGAACGCGTACCTCATCATCATTCTGGTGTTCATGCGGAAGCACGCACCCGGCTCGGGCATCGGCACGCTCATCGCCATGATGCTCCCCTACACCGTTGTGTTCGGCATCGGGTGGACGGTGCTCCTGCTCCTGTGGATGTGGCTCGGGTGGCCCCTTGGTCCGGGTGATCCCGGGGTTGTCGTGCCGGCTCCCGTTTTGCCCTGACGAGTGAGGGAGTGGTCGCTACGATCTCCGCTCATTGCCTCTCGGGGCGTTCACGCCGGGCTGGGGTCCGAATCTCACGATGTCGCTGCTCACCATGAAGGACAAGCCCGACCCCTGTGTGCTGGTCATCTTCGGCGCCTCGGGCGACCTGACCAAGCGCAAGCTCATCCCCGCGCTGTTCCAGCTCGAGTTGGCCGGCCGCCTGCCCGATCAGTTGTGCGTCGTCGGTGTTGCCCGCACCGAGATGTCGAGCGAGCAGTGGCACGAGACGCTCCGCCCCTTCGTCGAGGACGAGGCCGCCGACGCCGCAGAGTGCTGGGCGAGGTTCTGCACCCGTCTGCACTACCTCGCCGGCTCGGGCACCGAGGCCGAAGCCTTCCCAAGGCTCAACGAGCTGGTGCTCAAGCTGGCCGACGAGCGTGGTCTTCGCAAGGCGACCGACCCGAAGTACGCCGAGTACCCCTGGGCCAACCGCCCGAATCTGCTGTTCTACATGTCGGTCGCGCCCAAGCTCTACGGCCCGATCGCCGACCACCTCGGCGACTCGGGCATGGTCCACCGCGAGAAGCATCTTCACTCCCAAGGGCCCGACATCCCGTGGGAGCGCGTCATCGTCGAGAAGCCGATCGGCTCGGATCTCGCCTCGGCCGAGGCACTGAACCGCACCATGGGCGCCGTCTTCGAGGAAGAGGCGATCTACCGCATCGACCACTACCTCGGCAAAGAGCTCGTGCAGAACATCCTGGTGTTCCGCTTCGGCAACACGATCTTCGAGCCGCTCTGGTCCAACGAATTCGTTGACCATGTGCAGGTAACCGCAGCCGAGTCGCTCGGCGTCGGCCGCCGGGCCGCGAACTTCTACGACGAAGCCGGCGCCACCCGCGACATGCTCCAGAGCCACCTGCTCCAGGTGCTCGCGCTCGTCGCCATGGAGCCCCCGCTGAAGTACGAGGCCGCGTCGATCCGCCGCGAGAAGGTCAAGCTGATCGAGTCGGTCCGTCCCATCGACCCCAACGAGGCGCACCGCCACGCCGTCTTCGGCACCTACGGCCCATCCGGCAACGACGGTGATGAGGACGACGGCCGCGGCTACACCGAGCTCGAGGGTGTCGACCTCGACCGCCGCACCGAGACGTTCTCCGCCGCCCGCCTGCTCATCGACAACTGGCGCTGGACGGGTGTGCCCTTCTATATCCGCTCGGGCAAGAAGCTCGCCCGCAAGCTCACCGAGGTGGTCGTCCAGTTCAAGCAGCCGCCGGCGAACGTCTTCCGCGAACTCGAGCCCTTCGCCTCCGGCATCGTCCGCCCCGCCAACCGCATCATCATCAACATCAGCCCCGACGAGGGCATCTCCCTCCGCTTCGAGGCCAAAATCCCCGGCGCCAAGTTCGAGGTCGGCTCGGTCAAGATGGACATGGACTACGGCCATGTCTTCGACGCTCGCCCACAAGAGGCATACGGCCCGCTGATGCTCGAAGCGATGCGCGGTGACCAGACCCTCTTCAAGCACAAACAAGAGGTCGAGGGCACCTGGCGCGTCGTCGAGCCCCTCATCAAGAGCGAGCGGCTCCGCGAGCGCATTCAGCACTACGCCGCGGGCTCCTGGGGCCCACCCGGTGCCGACGCCCTACTCGAGCGTGACGGCCGCGTCTGGCACAACCCGGCGCCCACCGAGCGACGATGACCGCCACGGGCACCACCGCGAGAACCAACCAACACGCGGAGACGCCGTCACCCGACGTGGCTCCCGCTCCGCCCGCCACCCGAGACATCGGCCTCGATGCTGTCCGCGGCCTCGGCGTGCTCGGCATCCTCATCGTCAATATCACCTACGCCGCCTTCCCGTTCGATATGACGGTGTTCCGCCCCATGCCACCCGATACCCCGTTCGACCGCGCCGCGATGGACACGCTCGAGGTACTGGCCGCGGGCAAGTTCATGGCGATCTTCTCGATGCTCTTCGGCGTTGGTGTCCTGCTGTTCGCGCAACGTTTCGACCACCCACCGGACGGGTCGCGCCCTCCCATCTCCGCCGGCACCGGCCGGTGGCATCGGAGGATGCTCGCGCTGCTGGCGATCGGGATCATGCACATTGTCTTCGGCTGGCCGGGTGACATCCTCACGGCCTACGCGATCGCGGGCATCGCCGGTCTATGGTGGGTGCGGCGGTGGCCGGCGCCAGTGCTCGCCGCCGTTGCCGCTGCGGCCTCTGTCATCGGCACGCTCATCTTCGTATCCCTCCTCGGGATGATGATGGTCATGCCCGAACTCGACCCCGAGGCGGCCGCAGCGGTCGCCGAGGACGAAGCCGCACGCATCGTGTCACTCCGCGACGGCGGCTACCTCGATGTCCTCCTGTACAACCTCTCGATGCTCCCCGACATGGTGCTCATGGCCCTCATGACCTTCCCGCTCGTCACAGGGTTGATGCTTCTGGGCATGTCGCTGCACCGGTGGGGCTACTTCGCGCCCGCCCGCTCCGCCAGGTTCTACACCCGAGTGGCTGCGTTCGGCATCGGTGGTGGTGCGCTGCTCTCGCTCCTCGTGTTCCTCGCGATGAGAGCCATCGGAGCGGGCGATTGGTGGGCGATCGCCGCCCAGCCCATCGGTCTGCCTTTGGCGATCGGCTACACCGCCCTGATCATGCGTCTGTCGAGAACACCGTTCGCAGGGCCGGCGATCGCGGTCCTCGCTGCCACCGGACGCACCGCCCTCTCCAACTATCTCCTCCAGACGCTCTGCATGTCGTTCGTCTTCTATGGCTGGGGCTTGGGTCTCATCACCAAAGTCGGTTCACTCACGCTTCTCGGCGTGGTCGCCGTAATCTGGGCCCTCTGCCTGGCATGGCCGCCGTTCTGGCTCGCCCGCTTCCGCTTCGGGCCGGCGGAGTGGGGGTGGCGCCGGCTGACCTACGGCGCCGCTGCGGGGCCGATCCGGCGCTCGTACACTCGCTCCAATGCCTGACGAACACCACGATCCTGCGATCTACTCCATCGACGACGACGCCCCACCCACACCCGCGCTCCCGGGCGAGGTCATCACCCGTCCCGATGCCGAGGCCCTGCACGGCGCCCTCGGCGCCGACCTGCTCGTCCACGCCGAGAACTGCGTCCGCCGCTTCGGAGACTTTCACCTGGCGGTCTCCGGTGGCTCGACGCCGATGCCCTTCTACCGAAGACTGATGGTCGACCCCGCCTTCCGGCACCTCCCCTGGACGCGCACCCATCTCTGGATCGTCGACGAGCGCCGCGTGCCGTTCGACGATGAACGCTCCAACTTCGCCGCCATCGACGGCCTTCTCGGCACGCACGCCGACATGCCCGAGGGCAACGTCCACCCCATGCTCGCGACTCGTGATGACGCCGCCGACCATTACGAGCGCGAACTCCGAGAACACCTCGCTTGGCGCGAGAAGGGCCACGACCGTCTTGACTTCGTGCTGCTCGGCATGGGCGGCGATGCGCACACGGCGAGCCTCTTCCCACGCTCACCCGCGCTCGGCGCCCCAGACGACCGATTCGTCGTGATCAACGATGGCCCCGCGGTCACCCCGCCCGACCGCGTCACGATGACCTACACGCTTATCAACGCGGCCCGCTTCATCGCGGTCCTCGTCACCGGCGAGGGCAAACGCGACACGATCGCCACCATCGCTGCTGCCGACGCCTCGGCCCACGAAGACCTCCCCATCCTGGGCGTGAAACCAGTGGGGGGCTCACTGCGGTGGTACCTCGATCATGCCGCCTGTCCGGAGCCCGCGTAGAGAGGGCTTAAAGGGGTCCTCGCGCACGTCGTCAACTATTGACCGTCGCGCGCAAAGCGCGTCCGCTCGAGTTCTTCCACCCAGTCGAGCAGCGCATCCGTGGTGGCCTCATCGCGCCGAGCACTCACCGTCCCATCGAGCACCGCCACGCCCAGCACATCCTCGAAGCCGGGCGTCAACTCCACCGGCCGCATCGTCGCCTCACGGACCACACCACCGAACCGCTCGAGCCCCGGCCTCCCATCCGGCAGCATGAACCCGCCGCCGCCGTACCGGCCGGCCACATTGCCCTCCTCCGACGCGATCACGAACATCCGCATCGACGCGTTCTGCGATGTGAAATCGATCGGCGTCCGCCCAGCCGCCGGCTGAAGGAAGTAGTGCACGTGCAGCATGCTGCCCGGCCGGATCCGCCCGATCTCGCCGAACCGCCGCAGCTCGGCCACGCTCCACGACGAGAGCACAATGTCGGCCGTGTTGGCATCGCGGTAGGCGTACACCGCGGTGCGCCACGCCGGCTCGAGCTCGGTCGCGCGGATCCGCGACTCGAGGCGGATCGCATTCTCACGCGGCCC
This sequence comes from Planctomycetota bacterium, assembly GCA_038747915.1. GTDB lineage: Bacteria > Planctomycetota > Phycisphaerae > Phycisphaerales > UBA1924 > JBCDAP01. Next base: position 29,320 of record JBCDJJ010000015.1, read on the forward strand.
GCGCACCCGCAGCGCCGAGCACCCAGAAATGGGCCATACCACGCCGAGCATCAGGACCGCTATACACGCCAGCCTTGCCAATCGCATGGCCGGTGATGCTACCGAAGGTCTCTCGTCGCCGCCGACCGATCTACACTCCGGCGGGTGATATCGCCCCGGGGAGCATGGTCATGCCGACTCGCGCACGTTCTGCACTCTTCGCACTCGCCGCAGCGGCCGTCGTCTTCGGTGCATCAGAGCCCGCGCGATCGCAGGTCACATGGACCACCGGCGGCGTGACTTCGTCCGGGTTGTCCTTCCGCGTGCCGAGCTTCGTCGGCTACTCGCGCACAGCGGGCATCGCGGGCTTCGACGGTGTCTGGTTCACCTCGACCGGCATCCGGCCGATCGCGGGCACCCCGCTCGTCGAGATCGCACGCCGCACCGACCCACAGATCCGCGCCGGCTTCCGGCCCTCCACCACCGAGGAGCCCACCGAGACCGCCCCGCCCGATCGAGGTCTCGTCGCCTTCGCCCGGGGCGACTACGAGACCGCCTACAACGAGTACGCCGTCCGCGCCCGTTTCCGCCCCAATGACCTCGAGGCCCGTCGGCTGCAGGGGCTCGCCGCAGCGGGACGGAACAACTTCGACGAGGCCGGACAGATCTTCCTCGAGGTCTACGCGGCCGAACCCGGTCTCCGCCACGCCCGCGTCCCAGCGAGAGAGGTCATCGGCACCGACGCGGTCCGTAAGCTCATCGCACAGGGCGCGCGCCGCGCCGAGTCGGTCAACACCCGCGAGGCGTGGTTCGCCGTCGCTGTGCTGAGCCACGCCGCCGGACAACCGGTCGCAGCAGAAGCCTTCTACGAGCGCTCCCAGCAGGCCCCGCCGAGCAAAGCCCCCTGATCCGAACTCACACACGCCCCACGACATACGCCACGAAGTCGCCGTCGAGCGTCCGGTCGACGAACTCCCCGTCGATCGAATCCGGCGCGACCAGCAGTTGGCCGTCGTCGTCCAACGCCCCCGAGTAATCCAGGTACACCTCTGTCGCCCGGAACCCGGCCTCGAGCATCGCATCGCGCAGCTCGCCCACGCTCCACAGCCGCCAGTCGTAGGTGAACGCGTCCTCGATCCGAGGCCCACCCGGTATCGAAAAGTGAATCGCGTTCCGCACACGAGATGTCAGCGGGTCGCACTCCCGCTGGTGCCACTCGTACCGCACCGTCTCGCCCGAGATCGCCACATCCACCTCGTACACGCCCTGCGTGAACGCATCCGGGCCGCCGTATGTATCCAGCACGAGCACACCACCCGCGTTCAATCGAAACAACACGTGACGCATGTAGGTCACGAGCACCGGCCGTGTCGGCAGCTCGCCCGCTGCAAAGTTCAACGCGGCGACGACATCAGCCTGGCCACCGGCCTCCAGCACGCCGCAACGCTGCAACGCAAGCCGCCGCAGTGCCGATTCGCCGTGCCGCTCGATCGCTCGGATGAGCCCGTGCGCCAGCGGTTCCTCGTCGATGTCAGTAGCGATCGCGCCGCGCTCCGCGCCGAGATCGAGCCACGCTCGCGCGAGGCCCGCGGGCCCCGCGAAGTCATCCGCCAACACCTGCGGCATGCCGCCGTGTACCGCATCGAGAAAGCGAACCTGCACCTGGCACGACTGCACGCACCACTCGTACAGATCGAAACGGTTGACCCGTTCACCACCCATCGTGTAGATCGGCTCGTCGGCGAGCACCGACGCCGGCATGCCGCTCGGCCTGGCTCTCACGGCGCCGGCTTGAGCGTGCTGAGCATCGCGGCGATCGCTTCTTGCTCGCGAGCGAGCGCACCCCGCGGGCCCACGATCTTGATGAACACCGGCCCACTCGGCACGCCCTCGACGACCGCACCGATCAGCCGGGCACCGGGCAGCGGCGGCGGTGCGCCGGGCATTCTCGTGCTGTACACGCCCTCCGCATCGATCACATGCACCGTCAGCCCGCCGGTCTGCGTGGTCGTGCGGTCGGATCGCCCTCCCTCGATCTGACCGTCCCACCGATCGAGGTTGGCCGTGGCCGAACCACCGATCGAGCCGCCGCCGGACACGACCATCTCGGCCCCGCCGGGCAACTCAAACTGCATGAGCCGGCTGCTGCTCGACGGTGCCTGCGACTTCCACGACATCGGCACCGTGAAACTCACACCACCCGCGGTGGCCGACTGCTCGCCGTTGACTTCTATGATCGTCGCCGCGTCGCCCGTGACTGCCTCGGATGCTCCCGCACCACCCGACACAGCATCCACGAGCTTCGATTTCGACTCACCCTCGCCGCACGCCCCGAGGCACAGGGCTGCGACCGCACCGACGACACCGACGTATCCTCGCGTTCGAATCATGCCACAGCGTATCCACGATGCGGGCGACGAGCGCGTGGTCCTCTACCAAGACGTGCGCGACGCGTCGCTCATCGAGCGACACGGACTCTTCATGGCCGAGGGTCGACTCGTGGTCGAACTGCTGCTCGGGGCAAGCCGCCACACCGTGCGATCGGTGTTCCTGAGCGAGCACGCCGCGGACGCCATGGCGGATACCATCGGACTCGCAGAGTGCCGGGGAATCCCCGTATTCATCGCCGAACAGCGGATCCTCAACGATATCGCAGGCTTCGATCTCCACCGCGGCTGCCTCGCGCTCGGAGAGCGAGGTGCCCCGCTCGGTGTCCCGCAGGTGCTCGGCATGCTCTCCCCACAACGTCGGGCGGTTCTGCCCATCCTCGAAGCCGTCACCAACCACGATAATGTCGGCGGTGCGATGCGAGTCGCAGCGGCCTTCGGCGCCCCGGCGCTGCTCTCCTGCCCGCGAACCGCCGATCCGCTCTACCGAAAAGCGATCCGCGTTTCCATGGGTCACGCCCTCCGCGTGCCACACGCGCGGCTCGACCACTGGCCCCAGGATCTCGACCGATTGACCGGTGCCGGGGTCCGACTCGTGGCCATGACCACAGACCAGAGCGCCGAGCCCATCGAGACGGTCGAGGAGCGTGCGGGCCGCGAGCAGTGGGGGGCCATCGGCATACTCATCGGTGCCGAAGGCGACGGGCTGACGCCAGCGGCGATGCAGTTCACCACCGCACGCGCGTCCATCACCATGGTGCCGGGGGTCGACTCACTTAACGCGGTCACAGCGCTGGCGATCGTGCTGCACAGACTCGCCCGGCCAAGCGGGGCCGCGCGTCAGTAACACGGCCTCAATCGGTACCCAAAAAAGAGCCCCCGCATTGCACGGGGACCCAAGTGGAAAAGGACTGGAGTGGGCAGCGGTGCAGAAGCGGAGCGGTCGCCAACCACGCGGGTGGCGCAACTACAAAGCCGGTCGAAGAACGACTGGACCAGGCATTGACTCCTCCGCCGACACACAGTTGGACACCGTGCGCCAGCACCCTTTGCACGAGTAATATGGCCCGGGAATCCGCGGCGCCAAGCCGCACGCACACCATCACGCGGAGAAATCCGAAGAGATTCGATGGTGAGCGAATCCCCCGTTCACCAATTTTCGGCCGCCCCTAACGCGGCAGCAGCTCGAGATGCACCCGGCCCTCGGCCGCCAACTCGCCGCTGACCGACGCCCGAACATCCACCGCGACGCTCACACCCCCCGCGGGGCCGAGTTCCGCCTCCAGCACGAGCTGATCGCCAGGAACAACCGCACGGTGAAGCGTCACGTGCTTCGCCGACCGCAGGGCCACCGACACGCCCGGCCGCCCCGTCCGCAACTGAAGCAACGCTCCAAGCTGGGCCATCGCCTCCACAACCAATACACCGGGCATCCGCTCGCGATCACCGCTCGCGCCGCCCGTAAAAAACGGCTCGCTCGAGGTGACATTCTTCACCCCGACCGCCCGCCCCGCCGGCTCGATCTCCAGCACGCGGTCGACCAGTACCGCCGGGAACCGCCCCGTGTATCGCGTGAGCTCGGAACGGATATCGAGCGCCGTCGCCGCGTCCGAGGGCACGCCCGACCGCACCAGCGCCGGATCCAGCAATGCCGCAGCCAGTTGTCGGTTCAACTCGTGCCCTGTCCGCACACCCACGATGCGCCCGCGCACCGGTCGGCCGGTCAGCGCCAGATCACCGATCATGTCCACGAGCTTGTGCCGCACCGGTTCATCCGCGAACCGGTAGGCGTTGTCGATGGGGCCGTCCTCACCGATCACAAGCATGTCCGCCGGCGACAGGTGGTGGAACAGCCCCGCATCCCACGCCGCTTGGGCCTCTCGCTTGGTGCTGAACGTCCGCGCCGGAGCGATGTCGTGCAGATAGTCGTCCTCGCCCAGCACGAAGCTCTGCACCTGCCGGCCGATCGGCGACCCCTCCCCGTAATCGAGCATGTACAGCAGCTCGAACCGGTCGGAGTCCACCGGCAGCGCCGAGATCGCCTTGTCCCCGTCCTGAAGCGTGATCGGCTCGCGCACCACGATCGGCTCGCGATCGACCTCTTGCGGCACCAGCCGCGCACGCTCGATCGCCTCCGCGAATGGCAGCGACGACCCATCGAAGATCGGGATCTCCGGCCCGCGCACCTCGATCACCGCGTTGTCGAGACCAAGCCCACCGCAGGCGGACAGCAGGTGCTCGACCGTCTGAATCTCAACCTCGCCCCGCCGGAGTGCTGTGCGACGCGGCAAGTCCTCGACGAATTCGACCAGCGCCGGCACCTCGCCGGACGGCTCATCCATCCGTCGGAACACCAGGCCCGTCCCCGCACCCGCGGGGCGCATGGTCACGGTCGTTTGACGTGCCGTAAAAAGCCCAACACCCTCGAGCGAGACCTCATCGCCCAGCGTGTGCTGCCGGGGAGATCGCCACGATGTGAGTGTGCTCAGCGCCGCGCCGGCGCTCCCTCCTGGCTGGGCTTCAGGCTCAGCCCCCGCGCTCGTCCGTGCGCCCATGGGGAAGACTCCTTCTGACTTGACGGATGAACTCGGGCAGCACGGCGGTCGCGGCCCACTGTTTCATCATCTCTCGCCCGATCTTCGCCGGGAGGCCGACCCACTGCTCGCCCGCCGGCACGTCGCGCATCACACCGCTCATCGCACCGACCACCGCGCCGTCCCCGATCGTGATCCCATCAGCAACGCCCGCACCGCCGGCAATCGTCACTCCATCGCCGACCATCACCGACCCGGATAGCCCGACATTCCCGCAGATCACACAGCTCCGCCCGACACGGCAGTTGTGCCCGATCTGAACCAGGTTGTCGATCTTCGTCCCATCGCCGATCACCGTGGCCCCGAGCTTGCCGCGATCGATCGTCGTGTTCGCACCGATCTCGACGCCATCACCGATCTCGACATGCCCGATATGTGGGATCTTCACCAGCCCGCGGCCATCGGGAGACGGCCGATACCCGAACCCATCCGCCCCGATCACCACACCGGGGTGCATCAGCACGCCGCGGCCGATCACGCACCGATCTTCGATCACGACATTCGCGCGAAGCTCGGTTCCGGCGCCGATGGTCACACCGGCTCCGATGCGCACCCCGGCGTGCATCACGGCGCCGTCGCCGAGCGTCGACCCGGGGCCGATGCTCGCGTGCGGGCCGACGACCGCCCCCTCGCCGATGGACGCTGTGGTGTCGATCGAGGATGATGGATCGACCCCGCCCGGCGCGTGCATCGACGGAGCGAACTCGTCGAGTAGCTGCGCGAGCGCGAGATCAGCATCCGGCACCACGATCAACGCGGTCCCGTTCGCGTGGCCGTTCAGTGCTTTGACCACATCCGGCGTCACCAGCGCCGCTCCCGCGTGGCTCCGGCCGAGCTTATCGACCAACCGAACATCACGGACAAAGGTCAGGGCATCCGGACCGGCATCGTCGAGCGTCGACACGCGGTGCAGGGTCACATCGCCCGGGCCGACAAGTTCGGCACCCAGTCGCCGCGCCACTTCGGACGCTGTCTGGCTCAGGTCCGCACCGGTGGGCACAGCTCAGTTGCCGCCGCCGGCGCGGAACTGGTTGTTCATGTACACCGCCACAGCATTGGTGATGTCCGTTGCGTCACTCGCGTACAGCACGCGGTGCGAACCAATGAGCACCTGCACCTGCTGCGTCGGCAGTTCGGGCCGGATCATCCGCGACGCATCGCTCGTGATCACGAGGTCATAGCCCTCGCGCTCGGCGTACACCTGCGCCGCCTCGCGGATGCGGTTGAAGAACTCCAGTTCGAACGACTTCTTCCGGCTCTCCACGATCGCTTGGCTGATCTCCTGCTCGGCACGAAGCTCGGCCTGGGCGAGCAGGAAACGCTCGGCGACGCCGGCCGCCTCGCTCGTCCCCTGCACCACATTGAGCTGATCCTGAAGCTGCTGAACCCGCTCGGCGAGCGACTCGACACGCGCCTTGCGGCCATCGATCTCGCCCTGAAGCTCACGCTCGCGGACACTCTTCTCATCCAGTTGATCCAGCACATTTGCCAGCTCGATGGTCGCCACGTGCGAGGGTCGAGCCGCCATCGCCGCCGTCGCCGAACGCTCGGAGAGACGCCATCCCACCCCAGCGACCAGCAACAGGGCCACCACCACCGACCAGCGCCAGATCTCGTTCGCGTGTGTCATTCTGATTGATCCTTCTCGTGTCTCGATGCAGTGTATCAAAAGTTAGCGACTACCAAACCCGTGATCCCATCCCCAAGGAGTCACGATTGATGATGCACAGCCCGATCGAATTCCAAACAAACTAGAACGGGAGATCCAGCGAAAAGCTAAACAGCTGCTCCTCGTCCGTTTCTTCCGACGAAAGCGGGACCGCGAAGTCGAACGCCAGCGGCGCCTGCCCGAACTGGGGCAGATACAGCCGTAATCCACCACCCGCCGACACACGGTATTCGTCGAGCTCGAAGTCGGATGCGATCGTCCCCGAGTCGATGAACGCGACGACCGCGACAATGTCCCGGAACACAGGACGCTGCACCTGTGCCCCAGCGAAGAACAAAAATGAGCCACCAACCTGGTCCTCCGAGGGCGCACCGCTTACCCGGACTCCCGTCGGCCCGATGCCGCGGAAGTCGAACCCGCGGAAGCTCCGACCGCCCAGGTAAAACCGCTCAAAAATCGGCAACTCGTCGTCATCGGGCACCCACCCGATCCGGCCGTTGAGCCGCAGCGTGGTCCGACGCCCAAGCTCGTCCTCCGTGAGCGGCACGAACAGCGTGTGCTCGGCTTCCAGGCGCGTGTAGTCGAAATCTCCCCCGATCGCGCCGCCCTGCGTCACACGAAATTCGCTCCGTGTCCCTCGCGTCGGTCGGAAGCGGTTGTCGACCGTGGTCCGCGCGAGTGCCACGCCCACCTCGGTCAGCACGTTCTCGCCTTCGACATCGGCGAAGTCCTGCAACGGGTCCGAGCCGCCGTCCTGAATGTCGATGTTCTGCGCTTCGAGCAGCACACTTCCCCGCCACCGGGTGCCGAAGTTCCGCCCAAGGCCGATGGTCCCGCCCAGTCGCTCCTCGTCGAAGTCATCGAAATCACGCTGACGGAAGAACACCGAGCCGCTCCCGCTCCACGCCGTCTCGAACAAGGCGGGCTCTGTGAGCGAGATCGAGTAGTTGCTCAGCTCGGTACCCGGTGCGATCTGCAGGTTGAACTGCTGGCCACCACCACGGAACGCCCGCCCTCGGAACAGCTCGCTGAACGAGTCGGGTGTGTCCCCGATATCGAAGTTCGACTGGCTGAGCGAGATGTTGCCCACGAGGCCGGCGTCGGAGTTCACACTCGCGCCGAACTGCAGCAGGCCGGTGTTCGTCTCCTGCACCTCGATCAACACATCGCGGTAGCCGGGCCGTGATGGATCTTCGTCCTGGATGGTGACCCGTGTCCCACGTGGATCGAAGAGCCGCCGCTGACGAAGCCGCCGCTGCGTCTCATCGATCTGTGAGGCGTCGAGCCACCGGTCCGGCTCGAGGTCGATCGCCCGCTGCACGACCCGCCGTTGCGTCAGTTCGTTGCCCTGCACGATGATCAGACCGGTCCGGTGCCGATCCGTCGATGTGCGGGGATCCGACTCGGTGATCGAGATCAGCAGATCGACCACCGGCTGATCGGCATCGCGCAGCACCTCGATCGCTGCGACCGCGTCCACATAGCCCATCTGGTGGTAGGCGTCCCGGACCGCATCCCGTGTCTGGTCGACACCCGGCCCCGTTGCCACGGCCCCAGGTTTCAGCACCGCCAGCGCGCGCACCTGGTCGGGCGTCATGATCGCGAGCCCGCCACCCGCCTCGTCGAGCGGCGCCCCCGCGCGGTACACCAATAGCTCACGCACGATGAACTGCGGCCCCTCCGCGACGACGAACGTCACGATCACCTCGCGGTTATCCGCGCTGAGTGTCAGCCGGCGATCGACACGAGCATCGAGGTACCCGGCGTCCTGATAGAACTCACGGAGCGCGGCGATATCACGCGCGACCAGCTCGTCGTCCAACGCACCGGTCTGAAAAACCCCCGTTCGCCGCAGATTCACATTCGTTTGCAGCCTGCGGGCGCTGAATGCCTCGTTGCCCTCGAAACGGATGCCGGTCACACGCACACGCTCCCCCTCGCGCACGCGGAAGATCACGATGCCCGATTCGGCAAGCTCGCCCTCGTCGACCTCCACCCGAGCCTGGTAGTACCCGCTCGCCCGGTACAGGTCTTCGATCGCACGCTGCGACTGACGAATGCGGAACTCATCGATCGGCACGCCGGTCAGCAGCACCACGTTCTCACGCACCACTTCCGAGATCTGGTCGTCGTCGATCTGCCGGTTGCCCACGACCACCACATCGCGAACGATTGCGGCCTCCTCGACCACATAGATCAGGACCACCGAGCCACCCTCGAGCGGCTCGAGCTCGGCCCTGAGCGACGAGAACTCGCCGAGCCGCTCCAGCCGACGAAGATCACCCCGGACCGTCTCCCACTCGAGCGGTCGCCCCGGTGCAGCCCGAAGCTGGTTCCGCGCGAGCGTCTCATCAACTCGCCCGAGTCCTTCGAACCGGATCGACGTGATCGGGCTGCCCTCGAAGGGCTCGCCGACGAGCTCGCCCACCTGTGCTCGTACCGCACCCGCCGCCCCCGCTGAGACAAGCAGGGCGCTCGCCAGCAAGAGGGCGGGGCCGGTCGAGGAAGCCATCTGCGCGAGGTTATCGCCCGCTTACTTTCCACACAACCGCCGATACCACCTTCGGTGCGAATGCAAAAAAAGCGAATGGGCGTGACCGCTTGACCACGCTGGGCTTGCAGCATTCGACGACAGGCGGATTGGTCTGCCGTGCCTCCATGCCATTGCTCACACCCAATCAAGCCTCTATGTTCCGCGCTCCGACCCTGATGTCGGGGACACGCGAAGCACTGCCCTCGCGTCGTCCACATCCACGCTTTCTCGCGCTGGGGCGTGCGACTCACGGCTGAGTCGGCCCCGACGCTCTCGTCCCGACGCACGATGCGAAAGGCCGAGCGGCGGTCGTTGTGCGCCGTCGCGGTCGCAGGATCCGACCTATGTTCCACCGATTCAGCAGCTACCGCACCGCGATTCAGATGGCCATCGCCGCGGGATCTGTCGGGCTCGCCCTCACGCTTCAGTTCTGGGGCCAATCCCCCATTGACCTCCGCGACGCCAGCACGGCGCAGCTCGCGCTCCTGGCCGCCCTCCTCTTCTTGCCGACGATCACCATCGCCCTTAGGCAAGTAGAGAGCCGCCGCCCCTGAACAGGCGGGTCATCAACAACCTTTGAACCTGTGTTGAACTCGCCGGGAGCCGCTCACCGCGATGGACCGATCGCGTCGCGCGTCACTTGGCGTAGTAATCGATGTTGATCTGCACGTACTTCGACCACTCCTCCGGAAGATCCTCTTCCGGACTGATCGCCTGTACAGGGCACTCGTCGACGCACAGCCCGCAATCGATGCATGTATCCGGATCGATGTAGAGCTGGTCGTTGCTCTCGAAGTCCGCTTCGTCCTTCGTCGGATGGATGCAGTCCACCGGGCAGACGTCAACGCATGCGGTGTCCTTGGTCTTGATGCACGGCTCAGCGATGACGTGGGGCATGAAATCGAGCTCCTTCCGCCGGACGGTGCCGACTATAGACCCGCTGTGCGAGCCGGCAAGAGCGGATCCACTCCAGACCCCCTGATCGGGTAAACCGAGACCCGGTCTCAAGTTCGGAACTCTGATCTGTCCATTTTCTACCCCCATGAGCACGGTCTGCCATGAAAAGAAGCCGACCGCCTGCTCGCAGGAGGTCGGCTCGCCATGGCTTGGGCGGCCGCAGTAACTCAACAAAGAGGCAGAGGCGGCGTCCGGGAACCCCGGAACTCGAATCAGCGTCGCTTGCTGGAGCGCTTCTTGGTGGAGCGCTTCTTGGTCGTCCGCTTCTTCGTGGACCGCTTCTTCTTGGCGGCCTTCTTCTTCGTCTTCTTCTTGGCGGCCCGTTTCTTGGTCGCCTTCTTCTTCGTCTTCTTCTTGGCGGCCCGCTTCTTGGTCGCCTTCTTCTTCGCGGTCTTCTTCGAAGCCCGCTTCTTGGTGGAGCGCTTCTTGGTCGAGCGCTTCTTCGCGGCACGTTTCTTGGCCATGACAACCTCCAATAGGTTCGGAGCCGGAGGGTCGAGCTGGATGCAACGCAACTCACGCTGCACCACTCGATTCAACCGTACCTATCGGAGTGTGGGCGTCAACTACTTGACTCAGCTTCTTTAACCACTTGCCTCATCGTGCGCAACTTCTGCCCTGCGAGCGCCCTCGCGTACACTCCACATCACGATCAACAACGCGCGGAGCGACGTCACGATGGGCGATATTCACCACCACATACTCGACAACGGCCTGATTCTCGTCACAGAACGCGTGCCGGGCGTGCGTTCCATCGGGATGACATGGCTCGTTCCCGCTGGCGTCGGATACGACCCCGTGGACCGCATCGGTGTCTCCGCGGTCAACGCCGAGCTCATCGTGCGCGGGTGCGCCGACCGCGATGCACGTCAGCACGCCGATGCGCTCGATGCGCTCGGCATCAACACATCGGTCACCGTCGGAACGGAGTCAATCCGCCTCGGCGCAACCGTTTTGGGCACAAATCTCCACAAGGCACTGCCACTCCTTGTGGATATGGTGCGCCGGCCACGGTTCGACGACTCGCAGTTCGAGCCGTCGCGCGACCTCGCGTTGCAGGGCCTCGAATCACTCAAGGACGAGCCGCGGGAACGCGTGCATCACAACCTCCGCAGGGCCCACCACCCCGCGCCCTTCGACCGCATCACCGACGGCGAAGAAGCCGGACTCCGCGCCCTCACGCTCGATGACTGCCGCGCGCACTGGGGCACCCACGCCGTTCCGGGCGGGTCCGTCCTCGCCCTCGCGGGCGATCTCGAGCACGCCGCAGCGGCCGATCGCCTCACCGAACTCCTCCACGACTGGTCCGGCAGCGTCGATCGAATCGCCTACCCCACCGAGCGCCCGCTGCGCGGCATCACGCACGAGGCCGACGACACCGATCAGGTCCACATCGCCCTCGCCGGTGAGGGACCGCCCGAGGCACACGACCAGGCCGACCTCGCCCGCGTCCTCACGAACGTGCTCTCAGGCGGCATGGGCGCGCGCCTCTTCACCGAGGTCCGCGAGAAGCGGGGCCTCGTGTACTCGGTCTCCATCCGGTACGCCCCCGACCGCGAGTTCGGCGCCTTCTCCGGCTACGCCGGGACCACGCCCGAGCGCGCAGCACAGACGCTCGACGTCTTCACCGCCGAACTCGCCCGCATCGCCACGCCCGACGGCCTGCCCACCGACGACGAGGTCGCCCGCGCCAAGATCGGCCTCCGCTCACGGCTCGTCCTCTCCGGCGAGTCGACCGGCGCCCGAGCCGCTGCACTCGCTCGCGACATGCGCACACGAGGCGTCCCGGTCACCCTGGCCGAGCGCGCCGCCAAGATCGAGGCTGTGACCCCCGATGCGGTCCGCGCCTACGCCCAGACCGAGCCCATCAGGCCCCAGACCATCGCCACCATCGGCAAGGTCGAGATCGGAACCGCCGCGGCGAGCTGAGCGAACAGCGCTCACCATGACAGCCGATCAGCATCGGAAGCCGAGGGCAAGACGCACTGTCGCCTGGATCGTCGGTTCCCTGATCTTCCTCGGTCTGCCTGTGCTCGTTGTGCGTGGACTGTCGGTCGTGGTTGAGTTCGGACTCTCGGACCGCGTGATGTTCGGTCTCGCAGTCGGGTGGCTGACCGCGGTATTCGCGTACATGGCAGTGCTCGGTCGGAGGCCTTCCTGGCGACGAGATCGGGCGTTCTTCGTGGCGCCCGCTGCCCTCGGCCTGCTCGTTGGCATTCTGGCGCCGGCGTGGGAGCGCGCAGCGTGCGGTGCGTGGTCGTTGCAAGAGGGCGTCATCATGCGAGCGATGGTGGAGAGGATGTCGGTGACACTCCGTGATGACCCCGGTGCCACCCCGTTGCCGATCGACGAGTCCCGAGACCTGTTCAAGGACTACTTCTCCGACCGGTGCTGCGGTTTCGCGCTCGAAGACTACGCGTACGGTGGCCAGCCATTGGCGGAGGCGCTCGATCCGTCTCGGACCGAGGGAGAACTCCGAGAGCTGCAGACGATCCAGAGGGCATTACACGGCGGTCTCGATCCCATCGGGCCCTTTATCGTCCACTTCGATCGCGATGCCATGCTCGGGTTCTCCGCAACCACCCCGATCGTCATCCTGCAGTCGCCGATTGATCGAGATGGCGATCGATTCGCCGTCCATGTTGCGTTCGCCGACCATCACGTCGAGTCGACCGACTCGCCGGAGGATCTGCCCGAGTCGCTGAACCGATGGCAGATGCCATCTCTCAGCGACTGATCTACCATCGCTCCCATGCCCGATCAGTCGCCAACCACCTACATCACGACACCCATCTACTACGTCAACGATAAGCCCCACGTCGGCCACTGCTACACCACGCTCATCGCCGACTGCCTCGCCCGCGCCGCCCGCCTCGCCAAGGGCCGCGACCACGCCGCCGACGTCTTCTTCCTCACCGGCACCGACGAGCACGCCGAGAAAGTCGTCGCCTCCGCAGCGAAGCACGATGTCGCCCCCATCGAGTGGGCCGACCGCAACGCCGCCGAGTTCCAGGCCGCCTTCCGCTTCTTCGGGTTCTCCAACGACGACTTCATCCGCACCACCCAGCCGCGCCACACCGACCGCGTCCGTGCGCACATCGCCGCCATGCAGGCCTCGGGCGATGTCTACCTCGGCGACTACGAGGGGTGGTACGACGCCTCCCAGGAGGAGTACCTCACCGAGACCACCGCCCGCGAGCACGACTTCACCAGCCCGGTGACCGGCCGGCCGCTCGAGAAACGCTCCGAGCACAACTACTTCTTCCGCCTCAGCGCCTACCAGGATCGCCTGCTGGCCCACATCGAGGCGAACCCCGGCTTCATTCAGCCCGACGCCCGCAAGAACGAGGTCCTCGGCCGCATCAAGCAGGGCCTGCAAGACGTCCCGATCTCCCGGGCCGCCCGCGAGGGCGACACGCCCTGGGGTATCACCATGCCCGGCGACGAGTCGCACCGCGTGTACGTCTGGATCGACGCTCTTTTCAACTACCTAACCGTCTGCGAAGAGCCGGGCCAGCACCGCGAGTGCTTCTGGCCCGCGAGCATGCACCTGATCGCCAAGGACATCCTGTGGTTCCACGCGGTCATCTGGCCGTGCATGCTCATGGCGCTCGACAAACCGGTGCCCACCACGGTCTACGCGCACTCGTTCTGGGTCCGTGAGGGCCGCAAGATGAGCAAGAGCGAGGGCAACTTCATCGACCTGCCCACCCTCGATGCGTACGCCAACTGGGACCAGTTCGGCCCCTTCGCCCTCGATGCGCTGCGTTGGTACCTGCTCACCCAGGGCCCGCTCGGCACGACCGATGCCGACTTCGCCCACGCCAAGCTTGTCGAGGTCTACAACGCCGACCTCGCCAACGGCATCGGCAATGCGGCGAGCCGCGTGGCCAACATGATCAACAAGTACTTCGACGGCCAACTGCCCGACTCGCCGGACGTCGCCGGCGGCCCGCTCCCCGGCGCCGCCGAAACTGCTGTCGCAGCGCAGGATCCGGTCCGCCCGGACACCCAGGCCGGTGCCGCGATCGAACTCGTCAACGCGGTCGACGCCTACATCGCCGAGACCCGCCCCTTCTCGATCGCCAAAGAAGATCCCAAGGACCCGCGGGTCGCGGCCATCCTCTACCAGTGCGCCGAGGCCCTCCGCATCGCCGCCATCCTCTTCTCGCCCGCCATGCCCGGTGCCATGGCGGAACTCCTCGAGCGATTCGGTCAGCCCCGCCCGGACGCGACCGGTGCCTTCAGCCAACCGCTGACTGAGCTGTGCGCCTGGGGCGGTCTCGAGCCCGGCACCACGATCGTCAAGGGCGACGCCCTCTTCCCCCGCGCCGATGCCACTGTCGATCCGCCCGTCGCGGTCCCCGCCTGATCGCACCCGGTGGTGGGCGCGTCCCGCTCCCACGAACACTCGCCGCTCAAGACCACGCAACCGGCCCATGTCCGCGGGAGCGAGACACTCCCGCTACCGGTTCTCATCGCCACCGACCGTCTACCATCTCGCGATCACGAGCCCACCCATGATCCTCCTCATCGACAACTACGACTCGTTCACCTGGAATCTCGTCCAACGCATCGGCGAGCTCGACCCCACCCTCGACCTCCGCGTCGTCCGCAACGACGAGATCACACCGGACGAGGCCGAGGCGTTGTCCCCCTCGCACGTCATCGTCTCGCCGGGCCCATGCACCCCGGCCGAAGCGGGCGTCAGCAACGACATCATCACCCGCTTCGCAGGCCGCGTCCCGCTCCTCGGCGTCTGCCTCGGCCACCAGTGCATCGGTCATGTCAACGGGCTCCGCGTCGTCCGCCACGGCCGAATCATGCACGGCAAGACCTCGGACATCCGCCACGACGGCGGGGGGGTCTTTGAGGGTCTCGACCCGGCGGAGCCCATCACGGTCACGCGGTATCACTCGCTCGTCGTGCTGACCGAGCCGGATGGCGGACTGCCGAGTACCTGGCAGCTCTCCGCGTGGATCGATGAAGAGGTCGAAGACAAAGACGGTGCCGTGCGCACCGAGCGTGTCATCATGGGGCTCCGCCAGCCCGCCACGGACACCTCCGCGGTCATCGAGGGCGTGCAGTTTCACCCCGAGAGCTTCCTCACGCTCACTGGCCCGGTGATGCTCGCCAACTTCCTCGGCCTGCCGCGCCCCGAGCCGCTCGCCGCCCCCGCATGAGCCCCTTCACCACCACGCAGAGCACACGGTGATGCCCTTCGGCCTGACCTTCCTCGCGCCGCTCACCGGCCTCATCGCTGCAGCGATCGCGATCCCGTCGCTCGTTGCGCTCTATTTCCTCAAGCTCCGGCGCCGCCCGGTCCGCGTGTCCTCCACGCTGCTCTGGCAGTCTGCGATCCAGGACCTGCAGGTCAACACGCCGTTCCGGTGGCTCCGAGCGAGCTGGCAGTTGCTGCTGCAGTTGCTCGTCCTCGCGTTGCTGCTGCTCGCGCTCGCGCGTCCAGCGGCCTCCATCGGTGATGGGCCCGCGAGCCGGCTCATCGTGCTGATCGACCGGTCCGCCTCGATGTCCGGTGCCGATGCCGCCGACGGCCGCACCCGCCTTGCGGATGCGAAGCGTCTCGCCGCCGAACTGCTCCGCCGCGCGACGAGCCGCGGCTCGACGGTCACTCTCATCGCCTTCGCGACCGAGCCGCGCACGCTGATCGCCGAGTCCACCGACCGTGCCCTCCTGCTCGGCGCCCTCGAGTCGATCGAACCGACCGATCAGCCGGGTGATCTCGCCGAGGCTCTCGCCCTTGTCGAGGCCTTCGCCCGCCCGAGCGACGAGCAGGCCGAGCCGCCCGGTGTGGTGCTGTTTTCTGATGGCCAAGGGAGCGGCACCGTTGGTTCGGTCTCGATCGAGCCCGAGTCGTTCACCTTCGTCCGCGTCGGCCCCGACCCCGATGCGCTGCGCGACAACATCGGCATCGTCGCCTTCAACGCCCGCCGCGAGTACGACGATCCCGCCACGCTCCGCGTGTTCGCGCGCGTCGTTAACGCGAGCGATGGTGAACCGCGCGAAGCGACTTTCGAACTCCTGGTCGACGCCGAGACCATCGAACGCCAGCGTGTGGAGATTCCACCCGGTGCGGACGCCACGATCTCCCTCGGCATCGATCAGCCGGGCGAGGGCGTCGTCACCCTGCGCCGCACGGGCGCCGCGGACACCCTCGCGGCCGACGACGAAGCCTCGATCGTCATCGACCCGGTCGCGGGCCGGCGCATCCTGGTCGTTCAGCCGGGTGCGCCGACGACCGCCGCCGAGTACGCGCTGGTCGATGCGATCGCGGCGCTCGAGCCCGCGGAGCTGATCACACTCACACAGGAGGAGTTCGCTGCCGATGCCACCGATCCTCGCCTCCTCGCCGGCCTCGATCTCATCGTGTTCGATCGCGTGCGCCCAGACGTCCTCCCGCCCATCCCCACGCTGAGCTTCGGGGCCGGCCTGCCCATCCCCGGCCTTACGGTCACGCCGCGCGAGACCACCGAGGACGACTCGAACGCCAGGATCGTCGTGGGCTTCGGACTCTGGGACCGCACCCACCCCATCATGCGTTACGTGACACCCACCGAGGTGCGGCTCGTCGACCCGCTCCGCCTCGTCGCACCCGGACCGACGGCCGAAGCCCGCGGCACGATCCTCGCGCAGTCATCGGCGGGGCCGCTCATCATGCTCGTGGAGGGCGACCGCGTCCGCCGCGTGGTCGTGGGCTTCGAGCTCGGCCGCAGCAACTGGTGGCGCGACCTCTCCTTCCCCGTCTTCATCGCCAACATCCTCGACACGCTCGCGGGCGTCTCGGGCACCGGCGCGCAGCATCGCACCGATGAACCCGTCACCGTCCGCGGCCTCATCCCCGGCGCCACGGCGCAGCTCAATACACCATCGGGCGATGTGCGCGACCTCCTCGTCGACCGCGACGGCATGCTCCCCATCGGCGTGCTGGATCAGGCCGGCCCGTACACCCTCGATCTCTCGCCATCGGGCCGCGCCGTCGCGGTCAACCTGCTCGACGATCAAGAGTCGACCCTGGGCACCGCGGATTCGGTGGCCATTGCTGGGCAGGCCAGCGCGTCAACCTCCATCGGTGCCGCCGAGCCCCAAGAACTGTGGCGCTGGCTGGTCCTCGCCGCCGTCGTGCTTTCAACCGTGGAGTGGTGGCTCTACGCCCGACGCATGCGCGTGTGATGCGCCGCGTCAGATCAAGATCAGCTCGCCTGCCCGGCTGCTGAGCGAGCCGAGGGCGCGGAGCGTCGACTCGGCGTCTTCCTCCAGCGCGTCCCGCACCGCGAGCGAGACCGCGAAGGGCGCCCACGACGCGTCGTCGCGTGTGTCCACCCAGTCGGGGATGCCGTCGTTGTCCTCGTCGTCGTCGCGATCCCCGTCGAGCAGCTCCCACAGCTTCTGCTGATTCTCGAGCCGCGTGACCTCCACGAGAAAACCGAGCGCGCTCGACGAGATGTCCCGGAGGATCGTCGCCGACTCCTCGTCCCCCGTCGCGCTCGCGACCGACTCGGCGAGCAGCAGCGAGCCGATCGTCGCATCCGACACCCCGAGCGCGATCGCGACCGAGTCGACCGTTTGCTTCGCCTCCGATGCGGCGGCCTCCGCGGCTTCGACGACCTGGACATTCGACGTCAGCTCCACACGCAGAAGCGAGGCAGCGGCCGATGTATCGATGGCGTCGAGAGGCATCGCGGTGGCTCCACGGGGATGACGAGCAGGACAATGCGCCCGGGTAGCATGCATCGACCTGACGCCCGACGCCACCCCCGAAAGTTGCGACATGTCGCGTTATGAGACCGTAGTTATCGGAGCCGGACTCGCTGGCCTCACCTGCGCGCGGCACCTCCGCCGCGCGGGGCGGCGGGTGCTTGTGCTCGAAGCCTCCGATGGTGTCGGTGGACGCGTGCGCACAGACCGTGTCGAGCACGATGGCGGCACCTTCTTGCTGGACCGAGGGTTCCAGGTGTTTCTCGATGCCTACCCCGAGGCCGCCGAGCAGCTTGACCTGAGTGCGCTCGCCCTCCGCGGCTTCGACCCGGGCGCGGTGATCGCACTCGGCGGCAAGCTCCATGTCGTGGCCGACCCGCTCCGCCGACCGATCGACGCTGCCAAGAGCGTGCGCGCTCCGATCGCCTCGATGCGCGATGTTGTTCGGCTCATCGCGCTGCACCGCCGGCTGCTCGCGAGCGCCGACCCCGCGGATCCGAGCGGCGAGCCCAACGTCCGCGACGAGCCCACGATCGACTTCCTCCGCCGAGCCGGCCTCTCCGAGCGGCTGATCGACACTGTCCTCCGCCCGTTTTTCGGTGGCGTCTTCTTCGATCGTGAGCTGACCACCTCGGCCCGCATGATGGCCTTCTGCTACCGCATGTTTGCGACCGGCCGGGCCACGCTGCCCGCCCGCGGCATGGGCGCGCTCAGCGCGCAGATCGCCGACGACCTGCCCACCGGTACGGTCCGGCTCGGACAGCGCGTGGTCGCCATCGATCAGCACACCGGACGTGTCGAGACACTCGCAGGCGACGAGTTCCAGGCCGAGCGGATCGTCCTCGCCACCGATGCCGGCGCGACCGACCGCCTCCTTGCTCGCGAACCGGTGCGCACGTGGCGACAGACCACCACGCTGAGCTTCGCGGCCGATGCGCCGCCGATCGATCGTCCGATGCTCGTGCTCGACGGTGCCGGGTGCGGACCGGTCAACCATCTCGCGGTCCCCAGCAACGTGCAGCCGAGCTACGCGCCGCGCGGCGCTGCACTCATCTGCGCGAACGTCGTCGTCGACACGCCGCAGACCGACGGCGAACTCGCTGCAGCGGCTCGCGCCCAGCTGGTCCAATGGTTCGGCGATGAGGTCACGCGGTGGCGGCTCCTCCGCGTACACCGGATCGTGCGTGCGCTCCCCGATCAATCACCACCGACCCTCGAACAGTGGTCGCGCACGAGCGAACTCGACACAGGTGTCATCGTCTGCGGCGACCACACGGAGAACGCCTCGATCAACGGCGCCCTCGTCGCCGGACGACTCGCCGCCGAGCGCATCATCGCCGGTGTGCCGGCCTCCTCGTCCACGAGTTCACCCCTCAACCTGCTCTGACGACCACGAAGCACGCTCACCCCGTCCGCCGCACACGCGGCCCGATCGTCCGCAAACGCAGATTCATCAACGGGCCGATCCGCGACCGTCGGAGATAGATCGCATCGCCGTGCTCGTACGGCTTGAGCCGCGTGTACACACGCGCAAACCCGAGCGGCTCCAACTCGGCGTCCAAGTCCGACTCCAGGCAGCTCCCCTCGTACAGGGGGCGGCGCGAGACCTCGCTCACCAGCACATCCACATGCGCCGCGATGTGTCCCGCCGCCCCGCGGATCACCTCCAGCTCGAACCCCTGCACATCGATCACCACCCCGTTGAACCGCGCCCGATCAACCGAAAGCTCCTCGAGCAGCTCGTCGAGCGGCACGACCGGCACCTCGATCAACCGTGATACCTCCGCCCCGAACCGGGCCCGGGCCTCATCTCCGGGCTCTAGCAGGCTGCTCATCCCGCCCCCGCGTGCATCGATCTGGCGGAGCTGAGCCACCCCACGAGTCGACCCGCACGCCACATTCGCGCACCGGACGCGAGGCGAGTCGCCCACCGCGGCCCGCATGGCCTCGAATGCCTCCGGCTGCGGCTCGATCCAGAGCTGATCGTCGATCCCCTCGGCGCGGTATCGCGCGGCCTCCTGCCCGAGATGTCCACCGATGTGGATCACGCCCCGCGCACCGACGCCGTACCGCCGGCGTGCCTTCTCGAGCAGCGTCATCCCCATCGACGCGATCCTACTCCCGCGTAGACTCGCGCGGTGCCCAGACGAGCCTTCATCATCAAGACCGCCCGCGGGCGGCTCGGCAACAAGCTGCTGCCCGTCATCGCCATCGAAGCCATGTGCCTCGAGCTCGGCGCCACGCTCACCAACCTCACGCTCGGCGGCGATGCGGCGCATTTCAACCGCTTTACACCAGACATCGGCTCACGCCCGATCGACCGCCTCGCCTGGCGACTGCACCGATGGGCCCAGCTCTCCGGCGTTGTCGGCACCACCGTCAAGGCGTCGAACGGGCACCCGTTCGTCCATCTCCCTCCGACCGCCGACGATGCCCACGTCCGTTTGGCCCGGTGGCCCCTCTTCTTTATCGGCCACCGCTTCTACAACCCCATCGGTGTGCATGCCCACCACGCGGCGCTCGTCGGACGCCTCAGGCCCGTCGACTCGATCTCGGCGCGCGTGGCGAGCTTCGCGGCCGACCTCCCGCGCGATCGTCTCGCGGTCGCCCTGCACATCCGCCAGGGTGATTTCGCGGAGTACAAGGACGGTCTGCTTCACACGCCGCTCGACCGTTACCGCGACGCCACCCACGCCTTCGCCGACCGGTTCGCCGATCTCACACCCCAGTTCCACGTCTTCTCGAACATCGAGATCGACCCCGCCATACTCCCGGGTCTCGACTTGATCGTGCATCACGGCGAACCGGTCGAAGACCTCTTCCGCATCGCCTCCTGCGACCTGGTCATCAGCACCGCGAGCACCTTCGGCCTGTGCGCCGCGCTGCTCGGCAACACCTGCCTCTACGCGCTCAACACCCACTTCCACGACGCACTGATGCCCAACGGAACAACACCTCGCCACTCCGCATCAACGCTCGACGAAGTCGAGGCCTATCTGAGCCGTGCGAACCCGATCGGTGCGCGCGCCGAACTCGACAGTCCAGCCATCGCTCGCGCAGTGATCGCGTGAGCGCCACTCACCTCGTGCTCACCGGCGCTCGTCGAGCGGGATGTACGGCTGCTCGTGCGGACCGACGTACTGCGCCGCTGGGCGGAACAGCCGGTTATCGCTCAATTGCTCGAGGATGTGGCCCGACCACCCCGCGATGCGCGAGAGCGCGAACATCGGGGTGAACAGGTCGAGGCTGAGACCGATGCAGTGGTACGTCGTCGCCGAGTAGAAATCGACGTTCGGGTAGATCCCCTTCGCCGCGACCTCGCGCTCCATCACACGCTCGATCGCTTGGCTCTTCGAGAACAGCTCGGTGTTCCCGGTGTCCTTCGCGAGTTGCTCGGCCAGGCTCTGCAGGTCGGTCGCCCGCGGATCTTTCGCCTTGTACACGCGATGGCCGAAGCCCATCACTTTGTCCTTACGATCGAGCTTGCTCATCACGTACGGCTCGACCTCCTCGAGCGACGGGATCTCATTCAGCATGTGCATCACGCCCTCGTTTGCCCCGCCGTGCAGCGGGCCACGGAGCGACCCGATCGCCGCGGTCAGCGCCGAGTACATGTCGCTCAGCGTCGAGATCACCACGCGCGCCGCGAATGTCGAGTTATTGAGGCCATGGTCCGCGTGCAGGATCATGCAGATGTCGAACGCGCGCTCCATCGTCGGCGTCGGCTCGGTCCCGTTGAGCATGTACAAGAAGTTCGCCGCGAACGACAGATCACGACGCGGCTGGACGAGCGGCAACCCGCGGCGGTACCGGTCGAAGTACGCGATCAGCGTCGGAGCGTGACCGAGAATGTTGAGTGCCTTCGTGCGGGCCTCGTCGAGATCGATGTTGTTCGGATCGCGATCGTGCAGAGACAGCGCCGACACCATCGTCCGCAGCACGTGCATCGGGTGGGCGCTCATCGGGAGCGACAGCAGCCGGTTCGTCATCCCCGCGGGCAGCTCGTAGCACTGACGCAACTCACGCGTGAACGCGTCCAGCTCCGAACGGGTGGGCAGGCGGCGGTTCCAGAGCAGGTACACCGTCTCTTCAAAGTTCGATTTTGCCGAAAGCTCGCCGATCGGGATCCCGACGTACTCGAGCACACCGCGCTCGCCGTCGATGTAGCTCATCTCGGTCTCGGCGGCGATCACACCGGCAAGACCCTTCGGGATCTCCATCGTCGTCATCTCTTCAGCACTACCTTTCGATGGGGCGTTCGATCGGGGATTCGCTCACTCGTCGCCACCCACCGGCGACCGCGCGGCGTTTCGCCGAGCACAAAATATAGGATGCACCGTAGCCCTCCGCAATCGACACCCACCTGTGCATCCAGATGATCATCCAAGGCAAACTCCTCGTCGATCCCACATTCGAGCCCGAACAGGGATGGGTCCGCATCGAGCGCGACCGCATCGCCGAGGTCGCACAGGGCGATCCGCCGGACTTCGGCAACGAGCCGCCGATCGGCAGCCCCGATCACATCATCACGCCCGCGTTCTACGACGCTCACACGCATCTCCCGCAGATCGATGCCATCGGGTGTGACGGTCTCCCGCTGCTCCGGTGGCTCAACGAGGTCGTCTACCCGGCCGAGCAGTGGTGGGGGCGCGGCGCAGCGATCAGCGTCGCGCGCATCGCGGTCCGACGCATGATCCGAGAGGGTACCGCCGGCTTCGCCGGCTACCTCACGTCGCACCCGGAAACGGCCCACGAATCGTTGGTCTGGCTCGCAACACGCACGCCGATGCGTTTCATCGCTGGGCGCGTGTGCATGGACCGTGAAGCACCCGACGACCTGGTCGCCGAGGACCGTCGACGGTCCGCAATGTCGCCCCCGCCCTCCCCGATGATGCCGCCCCTCGCGGACGGCTCCGGCAGGCACAGCGTGTCGCTGAATCCCCGGTTCGCGGTGTCCTGCTCCGAAGAGCTGCTCGCCGAGGTCGCCTGGGCTTGGTCGGCGTCGTCCGAGCGTCCCGCGGCGCGGCCGTTCATCCAAACTCATCTCGCCGAATCCACCGACGAACTCGCGCGCGTCCGCGAGCTGTTCCCCGACGACCCGCACTACACCGGCGTCTACGAACGGCTCGGCCTGCTCACGCCGAAGACGCTGCTCGCCCATGCCATCCATCTTTCCGATGACGAGTGGGCCGCGATCACGCGCGCCGACTCGATCGTCGTACACTGCCCGACCGCCAATACCTTCCTGCAGTCGGGCATGTTCGACCTCGACGCTGCCGAGCGTCACTCCGTCCGCATGGCCCTCGGCTCCGATGTCGCCGGCGGGCCGGATCTTGCCATGCCGCGCGTCGCCCGCGCCATGATCGAGGTCGCCAAGCACCGCCGCATGGCCGCGGGCGACGACCAGTTCGTGCGCGTGCCGAGCCCCGCCGAGGCCTGGTCGCTCATCACCCGTGGCAACGCCGAGCTCCTCGGATGGCCCGACGCGGGGCGGATCGAGGTGGGGGCCGCGGCCGATCTGCTTGTCCTCGGTATCCCTCGCGTGTGGCACGACGATCACCTCGTCGGCCGGCTCATCTACAACTGGCGGAGCGGCTTCATCGAACACCGCATCATCAACGGCATCCTGGACCCCAAGATCTCATCAGAGCGGTAACCACGTCATAGGATCGCAGCGTGCTGCTCCCCATCAAGACAGAACGAGCCCCGCGTCGACAGACCGTGGTGACCTACTGGTTGATCGGCGCGTGCGTCGTCGTCTTCCTGCTGCAGAGCGTGATCGGTCGATTCGACGACCCGCACCAGATCTCCATCATCGATCGCTGCCTGCTCCAGTTCCCGATCGGCATGCCGCAGCTCGACGAGAGCGAACGGATCATCGCGCTCGACAATTCGCCGGACTTCGAGCGACAGTTCAACCCCGGCGGTGGCTTCCGCATCTGGCAGGTGCTCACCTACCAATTTCTCCATGGCGATACGCTCCATCTCCTCTTCAACATGCTCTTTCTCTGGGTCTTCGGGCCGCCGGTCGAAGATCGCCTCGGGCGCGCCGGCTTCTTCGGGTTTTACTTGTGCGCGGGTATGGCCGCCGCTGGTGCGCACGCCCTCTTCGCCGCTGAACTCCTCGAGACCTCCCTTGGACCGGTGCGGGTCACGCCGCCGGTCCTCGGGGCGTCGGGCTCGATCGCGGGCGTCACCGGGGCGTTCCTCGTCCTCTTCCCGCGTGTCCGCATCCGATGTTTCCTGTTCTTCTTCATCATTGGGTTCATCGATATCCCCGCGTGGGTCCTTATCGCCTTCGCGGTCATGAAGGACCTGTTCATGGCGGGGGGCGGCGGCGCGGTGGCCTACGAGGCGCACCTCGGTGGTTACGCCTTCGGCGCCGCGATCAGCGCGATGCTCATCTCCCTCGGGATCCTCAGTCGCGAGCCGATGTACGACCTCGTTTCGCTGTGGCGCCATTCGAGCCGGCGCCGGACCTACCAGTCCCTCGTGCGTAAGCACGGCATCGGCGATGTGGCCCGGTCGCACGTCGGCCGCGACGCCGGCTCACCCGAGACCACCGACGCGCCCGACCCCACCGACGAGGCCCGACGATCGATCCTGGTGCATATCCGAAACGATCGACAGCCCGAGGCCACCGCGGCGTACCTCAACGCGGCCGGCGAGCACGGCCAGATCTGGCTCGGACGAGATCCCCAGCTTGCCATGGGCCAAATGCTGACAGCCGGGGGGCACCACGCCGACGCGGCCGCCGTATACGAACTCTTTCTCCAGAACATGCCGAGCGACCGTGAAGCTGCGGAGGTTCGCGTCTTGCTCGCGCTCATCTGCGCCCGCCGTCTCAACGATCCAGTCCGGGCATCGGCTCTGCTCTCCGAGATCGACGAGAGGGCACTCCCCGAGAACGCTGCACAGATTGCCTCGAACCTCCGCGAAGAACTCGGCTAGCACACTGTGCGTCGTCGTGTTCCTGGATGCGGTGGTGGGAGCGTCCCGCTCCCGCGAACATTCACCCACAGGTGTCGCCCATCCGGCCGCGGGAGCGAGACGCTCCCAC
>JBCDJJ010000016.1:0-53042 GCA_038747915.1 Planctomycetota bacterium
ATATGAACACACTTCGCATATATATACTAATAAAAAATTATTAGTTATTATACCAATAATACATTAACTATTATTAAAGCATCATTGGAACCATACGCGGCATCATTGACACGGATCGCCCGAAGCCACTGGAACCGTACGCGGGTGAGATGTAATTGTACAGGGATTATCACAGAATCCCGTTTCGGGATCCTCGTTGAACCATTGCTTCACACAGGTGATCTGCGTCTCCGCTGTTGTGGCAAGTCCTGATGCAACTCTCTTTGCTGCAATTACATTCGGATTGACAATATCTGTCTCGAATGCACAATTACAAGCATCTGGACTGAACTCGATCCCCACAATATCGCATATTGTTCCCCTATCTTCATTGGTGAAACAAGGCAATGATGGATCATCATCGTCATCCGCACCCGCGAACACTATGCCCGGGGCGGCCGCACACGATAGTGCGGCCAGAATGAGGATACGTGATTTCTTAACATGAATCTTTTTCATTAATTGATCTCCAAACGTGGTGCCGGATAAAAACAACATGAAAGATAACTATATTAGTGCGATACTTTAAATTTAAATAGAACTTTGATTCTGCGATGCATTATCAGATTTGCGCAGAGATAAAAACAAGATATAACCCAGGCCGACAAGCAGGATCGCGGAAATCGAAGCGTAGGCAAGAATATTGCGCGAGACGATAGGATCACGATCCACACTGCTCGCTCCGGTAGTGTTCTTGCTGAGTTGACCATCGCGGATCTCTTGGATCGAATCGTCACCGGAGTTGAGCACCACCCCCAGGATCGGATCTTTCTGACCCGTCACCGGGACTTTGGTTCGCTGCTTTGTCTCAGATGCCAGCAGTTCTCGCAACTCGATCAGTTCCACAACCCGAGACAGCTCACCCGACTCAGAATAATTGTACCACACCGCTGGTATGGCATGGTTAAACGGTGAATATGTATCATATTCACCGTATTCACTAAGAAGCTGGCCGGGCTCGCCATCCGGACTTAAAGCGATAGCACGTGATACCGCATATCGCCCCTCAAACGGACCCCCCTCTTGGATATGTAGCTCTCTTCGAATAGATAAATCATTGCCCTGCGGTGATCGCATCACCATATCGAAACTATCTTCTGATACTCTTGTGATTGTGTACTCTTCTGTACTGATTTTGCATCTCGCAGTCACAAGACCGAGAAAAATACTCTCGGATTGCCACTTTGAGTAGGTAAATCCGAGATTGCTGTCGTCATCGCTCCCTTTGAGAATTTGCAAAATCTGATCTTCTGTAATGACACGCCACAGTAGATTTGCGCTCTCGCTTGCGACGGTTGTTATTAATTCTCTGCTATCAACGAAGAGCTCGTTCTTTTGCAGTCGCCACGACCGTGTGTCGAAGTGCCACATTGTGTACGTGATCGAAGACACGCGGCCATAGAGCGGGTTCCCAGGGCCTATGAGCACGTGCAATTTAAAATATGTATCGTCCGGAACTTTGTAGCTATAAAAGGTGTCGATGGAAGAGATGATCCCTCGCGTGCTGGGCGCTGTGGTTTCTTGCGAATAAATATATAATGATGGAACGAATAGTATCGCTAGAATTATACAAGTTTTCACCCGGAGGACCCAATCATATCGAACCTGTCGGGAAGTGGCTGTCGCTGCCCTCGCCCATCAGGAATGCTCTAATAATGCACCGATGTCTATGGTCGTTGTAGTCTTCATGCGATCCTACCGATATCTTTTCATTAGTTACGGCCTCCCGCAGCCGGGAAAATGAACTACTGGCACAAACCCGCGCTCTTGTCACAGGTTACTCGCGTCTCTGGTGCCTACAAAGACAAAGTTGAGCAATTGATGCTTTTCGGCACATCGCCCGTCTGCGTGGTGATACGCACAGACTTGGGCCACCCTGACGACTCTTGCACTTCCGCGACAGGCTCGGGCGCGACGTGACCCGGGACATCTGCTTCTATGGGCAGTGTGAGAGATGCCATCTGAGTGCATGCACATTTATGATGACTTTGATGCATATTTAACATAGATTTGTGTCTTTGAGTGGGTAGCACAGGCCTGCAATATCCCCGGATTTGGCCGCGTCATCGGTGCCGGCGATTCCGCATGACGTTGCCGGTTTACTCGATGATGTGACTGTACTGACCGTGCGAGACCGCTTTGATGCGCTTGCCGCACGATATGTCCGCTCGAACAACACAAGTTGGCGTCGTCATGCTTGAGAGGCGATGCGACGCGATGAGCTCATCGCTCAGCCACATCCCTCGATGAGGGTGCGCAGCACCTCGGCTGAGGACGAAAGCTCCCCGGGATCATCTTTGGGAACAAACTCGAGCAACAAGGCGTGCTCACGCTCGCCCGACCTCAGCAACTGGAGATATCGACGCCACTCGCCGGCTCCCTCCGCAAGCGGACGCCGGACCACCTCGCCCGATGTCGTCGGCCAGTGGAACACATGCACCGTCGACACACGATCGAGCACGCGGCGCAGCGTCTCCAACCGCGCCGGCACATCGAGCGGCACCGGCGGCTGCCACCCCGTGCGCACGTTCGGGCGATCGATCTCGTCGAGCACCGCGAGCGCCGACTCGGGCGAATCGGTGAGTGTGCCGGCGTGAAACTCGAGCGTCACCTCGAGGTCGGCCTCGCGCGCACCATCGGCGAACGCTGCGAGCGAGTCGACCACCATCGATCGGTACCCCGCATCGGCCTCACCGGAGCCCCGCTCGCCCGCCCACACGCGCACCGACCGCGCGCCGAGCGCCGCGGCGGTGTCCACCACCTCGGTGATCGAGGGGGCATCCGGGCGTGTCGATCCGGCCCGGAAGTACGAGCCGTACGCCTCACAGGTCAGGCCGCGATCGAGGGTCATCCGGCGCACCGCGCGGGCTGTGGCGGTGTCTCCGTGGGGCACGTGCACATCGCCCCCCCACTCCATCGCCCGAAGCCCGCACCGCGCCGCGAGCTCGACTACCGACTGCGCCGACAAGTGGCGAAAGGTCACCGAGACGAGGCCGGGCGTGAAGCTCATGCCCGGTGCCCCTGAGGCGTGAACCGGTGCGCCGAGTGCGCGAGCGCCGAGAGATCCACCTCGTACGCCAGCGGCTCGGTGCGGATGTACCGCTCGAGTTCGTCCACCATGTGGTCCGCGAGACGCGCTCGCTCGCCGCCCATCGAGCCGGCGATGTGGGGCGTGAGGAACACGTTCTCCAAGCGGTACACCGGCGAGTCGGGCGCCGGCGGCTCCGGGTGCGTCACATCGAGCGCGAACTGCAGATCGGGCCGGCGACCCGCCACGCGGATCAGCCCGGCCTCGTCCACCACCGCGCCGCGCGCGGTATTGATGAAACCCGCGCCCTCGGACAACCGGTCCAGGAGCGCCTCGTCGATCAGACCGATCGTCTCGTCGAGCAGCGGTGTATGCACCGAGACAACGTCACTCCGATCGAAGATCTCGGGAAGATCAACGAGTGTCAGCCCCACCTCACGCGCCTCGGCCTCGGCAAGAAAGGGGTCGTACGCGAGCACGCGCAGGTCGCTCATGCGGAGCCGCTCCGCGACCAGCCGCCCGATCTGCCCGACCGATACCAAACCAACCACCGAGCCGTACGCCCCGGTGATCGGCATGGGCGAGAACGACCGTGCGCGGCGGACACCCCGGGCCTGCGCGAACGCGCGCTTGAGCATCAGGTGAATCACCGACACCGTGAACTCGGCAACGGGGATCGAGTTCGCATACGTCGCAGTCGAGATCCGCACGCCCCGCGCGTGCAGTTCGCTCGTCGCAAAGCTCGAGATCGAGCCGGCGGCGTAGAGGATGAGCCGCAGGTTGGGCAGCCGATCGAGCACCGCGGCATCGAGCCGTGGCATGCCCCACGTGCAGAGCAGCACCTCCACCTCCGCGAGCCCCGCCCCGCCCGACACCAGCGCCTCGGGCGTGAGATGCGCCACGGAACCACGCGCAGCTCGCTCGGCGCGAGACCGCACCGCCGGTGGAAACACATCGGCGAGCACCGAATCCGGCGAGATCAGACACGTCGGCGTGGTACGCATCGGGGTCCTTCGAGGGGCATCGAGACGGTATCGTCGGACGACCAGCGCGGCGCGTGCCCCGCAAGAGATGCACAACAGTACCGCCGCACACGCCTGGTGCTCGCGCCGCTCCCGTTCAACTCGTCCGGTGCCGAGCGTCCGCCCGCAGGCCCAGGTGCGG
The DNA here is from genome assembly GCA_038747915.1 of Planctomycetota bacterium. GTDB lineage: Bacteria > Planctomycetota > Phycisphaerae > Phycisphaerales > UBA1924 > JBCDAP01. The sequence continues at coordinate 4,232 of JBCDJJ010000016.1, forward strand.
CCGGCGCTTGGTGAACAGCCGCTCGCCACGGCGGCGCGATGTCTTGAGGGCGCTCCGCCGCTCCCGATCGAGCACGTGCCGCACGCGCGGGAGGGTTTCGCGATCGCACACCCCCGGGTGCGAGATCAGCGCCTCGAGCACCGCGAGATCGTTGACGAACCCAAGGCCGCGTGTGAGGCGACGCAACCGGCGCGTGAACGCGCGGTCGGCGTGGGCGGGCATCGCCTCGAGCTGATTGCGGAGATGACGCGCACGACGGCGCCACCGGTGGAGCGTGTCATCGGTGCGCGCCCGCTCGGCACGCCGGCGCGCCCTGCTCGCCGAGTCGTACGATGCGCGGATCTGGCGACGAATCTCACCATCGGACCGTTCCTCGAGCATCGGCGGCAGCTCGCGGAGGACACGGTCGATCGCCCGGCACACGATCGGCGATGCCGACTCGGCCGCCCTGGTGCGCTCCCGCCGGCGGAGCGCCTTGGCCACGTGACGCAGCGCCCGGCGCTCCTTCTTCGACTTCGCACTGCCACGCAGCTCGAGCGCACGCTCGGCCGCGGCACGCAGATCACGCTGCTCGCCGAGTGTGTGCGACGCCTCGCGCAGCACGCGGTCGAGGTCGCACCGATGCGCATCGTCCTTCGGAAGCAGCCGGATCAGGCTCCGCGTGCGATTCAGGCACCGCCTCGTCAGGCGGATGGCGCCCGCATCGCCCCGCGTCGCGTCCGGCGCGAGCCGACGAGCGTGACGCAGACGCCGCTTCGCCTCGGCGGAGAGCGTCACACCAAGATGTTCATGGATCAGGTCGCGCACCGCCATCGGCAATGATAGGCACACCATGTTGAGAACGTGCCGGGACCGATACACGTGCTCGAATCAGACATCCCCCGCTGGTTCCACGTACCTCGTGACATCCCACTCGCATCACCGAGCGTGAAACGCCACGAGCATCTCCCTTCACCGCCGAGATCAGTCAATCCCCCGTATCGAGTGCGATAGACCAAACTCTGACGCACGAACACGCACGTCACACCCACGACCTACCATCACACCCGATGGCCACCTCAACCGTCGAGGACTACGTCAAAGCGATCTACCTGCTCCAGCAGGATGCGCCCACCGGCGAGGCCACGGTCGTCCGCCTCGCCGCAACCCTCGGCGTCACCAAGGGCAGCGTGACCGCCATGGTCCGCAAGCTCCGCGAGGCGGGCCTCGCCAACGCCGAGCGGTACGGCGGCATCACGCTCACCGCGAAAGGCCGCAGGCTCGCCATCGACATGATCCGCCGCCACCGGCTCATCGAGGTGTTCCTCGTCGAGACACTCGGCTTCGACTGGACCGAAGTACACGACGAAGCAGAACGCCTCGAGCACGCGCTCTCCGCCAAGGTGCTCGACCGCCTCGACGCCTTCCTCAACCACCCCGCGATCGACCCGCACGGCGATCCCATCCCCGATGCCAACGGCAGGCTTATCCAGGGCGATTTCACACCCCTCGGCGAGCTCCGCGCCGGCGACCGCGGCCTCGTCGCCCGCATCAGCAATCAAGACCCCGCCTTCCTCGAGTTCGCAGCGACCCACGGCCTGCGACCCGGCACACGCATCAGCGTGGTCGAGGTCCTCCCGCAGGCCGAGTCCATCAGCGTGAAAGCCGCCCGGAACCAGCCCGTGAGCCTCTCTCTCACCGCGGCCAACACCGTCCATGTCGACCTCGGCAGAGCCTGAGCCATAGGTCGGGCCCGGCGCATGCACCGGCACACGCACCAGCGGGCATAATTGTTTGACTTGACAAACTCTCGACCCTACACTGTTCATCCATTCATAAAGTCAGCCTCGAACTCGGAGTGATCATGCGTCGACTACTGCACCTCGTACTTGTTCTCCCGTTGCTCGCTGTCCTCGGCGCCTGCGGGCGGTCCGATGCGCCGGCCGCGCCGGAGAGCGCGGGCGCCTCACCCACCGAGGCGAGCGACACCTACACGATCGTGACGACCGTGGGCATGGTCACCGACCTCGTGCGCAACGTCGCCGGCGACCGCGCCGAGGTGGTCCCGATGATGGGCTCCGGCGTCGACCCGCACCTGTACAAGCCCACACGGTCCGATGCGGAGCGGATGCTCGATGCGGATGTGATCTTCTACAACGGCCTGCTGCTCGAGGGGAAGATGACCGATGCCCTCATCCGCGCCGCGACGAGCGGCAAGAAGGTCTTCCCGGTCACCGAGCTGCTCGATGAGCAGTACCTGCTCGAGCCCGACGACTTCGAGGGCCTCTACGACCCACACGTGTGGATGGACCCCTCGGCGTGGATCAGCACCGTCGACGTCGTGCGGGACAAGCTCATCGAGTACGACCCCGCCGGCGCATCTGTGTACCGGGCGAACGCCGACGCGTACCGGGCCCAGCTCACCGAACTCGATGAGTACGCCGCCCGCGTGCTCGGCAGCGTGAGCGGGCAGCAGCGGGTGCTCGTCACCGCGCACGATGCGTTCAACTACTTCGGCCGCCGGTTCGACTACGAGGTCCTCGGGATCCAGGGCATGTCGACCGAGTCCGAAGCGGGCGTGCAGGACATCGAGCGACTCGTCGACCTGCTCGTGAGCCGCGGCATCGGCGCCGTCTTCGTCGAGTCGACCGTGAGCGATCGCAACGTCAACGCGCTCATCACCGGTGCCCGCGCCCGCGGGCACGAGGTGCGCATCGGGGGCGAACTCTTTAGCGACGCGATGGGGCCCGATGGCACCTACGAGGGCACCTACATCGGCATGATCGATCACAACGCCACGACCATCGCCCGAGCCCTCGGCGGTCAGGCCCCCGAGAAGGGCATGAACGACGCGCTCGGCGAGCACGCCGCGGAGTAACACCACCACGCCGAGCATCCGATGGCCACCATCATCCACCCACCACCACGACCCCTCGACGGCCTCGCCGAGCGCCCAGAGCACTCACCCGAGAGCCCGCTCTCGATCCACGCGATGACGGTGGCCTACCACCGCAGGCCCGTGCTCTGGGATGTCGACTACGACGCCATGCCGAATCGCCTGACCGCGATCGTCGGACCCAACGGCGCCGGCAAGAGCACGCTCATCAAAGCCTGCCTCGACCTCGTGCCACGTGCCTCGGGCCAGGTCGAGTTCTGGGGGCACCCCTACCGCAGCGCCCGACCACGCATCGGCTACGTCCCCCAGCGGGAGAGCATCGACTGGGACTTCCCCGTCTCCGCGCTCGATGTCGTGTGCATGGGCCGGTACCGACGCATCGGGTGGTGCAGGCCCGTCACGCGCGCGCACAAGCGCGCAGCGCTCGACTGCCTCGAGCACGTCGGCCTCCAAGACTACGCCCACCGACAGATCAGCCAGCTCTCCGGCGGCCAACAGCAGCGGGTGTTCCTCGCCCGCGCCCTCGCCCAAGAGGCCGACCTCTACTTCATGGACGAGCCGTTCGCCGGCGTCGATGCCGCGACCGAACGCGCCATCGTCGAGGTGCTGCGCGAGCTCAAGGCCTCGGGCAAGGCGGTCATCGTCGTACACCACGACCTCCAGACCGTCCCGGCGTACTTCGACGATGTCATCCTGCTCAACATGCGTGTGGTCGCCGCGGGACCGGTCGCCCAGGTCTTCACCCCCGAGAACCTGCACAAGACGTACGGCGGCCGCCTCACGCTGCTCTCCGAAGCCGCCGACGCCGTCGCCCGGGCCGCCGCCGGAGAGGGGTGAGGCGTGTCCGGCCTCCTCCACCACACCCACAGCGCGTCGAATGCCACCTCGATCACCGATCTGACGGGCGAGTGGCCGAGCGTCGCGGAGGTCGTCGAGACGCTCACCTTCCAATCGGGCTTCAACACCAACCTGGTCATCGCCGGGACCACACTGCTCGGCCTCGCCGCGGGCATCATCGGCGTCTTCGCGATGCTGCGGAAACGGTCGCTCATGACCGACGCCCTGAGCCACGCCACGCTGCCCGGGATTACCCTGGCGTTCCTGGTGGCCGGGTGGCTCGGCCTCGAGGGGCGTTCGCTCCCGGTGCTGCTCATCGGCGCGACCGTCACCGGCGTGCTCGGCGTGGTGTGCATCCACGCCATCCTCCGTCACTCGCGCCTGCACGAAGACGCCGCGATCGGCATCGTGCTGAGCGTGTTCTTCGGCGCTGGGATCGTCGGCCTGAGCTACATCCAGGCCAACGCCGCTGCGGGCTCGTCCGGGATCACAGGATTCATCTACGGCCAGGCCGCCACGATGCAGCCGCGCGATGTGATGCTCATGGCCGCGATCGCGGGCGTTGGCATCCTCGCGACCCTGGTGTTCCTCAAGGAGTTCGCTCTCGTCTGCTTCAACGACTCGTTCGCCAAGGTCGACGGGTGGCCCGTCGGCGTGATCGATCTCGTGATGATGGCCCTCGTCGTCGTGGTGACCGTCGCGGGGCTCCAGGCGGTCGGCATCATCCTGGTCGTCGCGCTGCTCATCATCCCCGCGGTCGCCGCGCGTTTCTGGACCGAGCGGCTCTGGATGCTGGTCGTCATCGCCGGCGTCATCGGCGCCGCGAGCGGGTACCTCGGCTCGGTCGTCTCGGCGCTGCTGCCGCGTCAGCCCGCCGGCGCGGTCATCGTGCTCACCTCGGGTGTCATCTTCGTCATCAGCCTCGTCGCGGCGCCCGCCCGCGGTGTGATCGCCTCAGCCATCCGGCGGCTCCGGCTCCGAGTGCGCATCGCCGGAGACCACCTCCTCGAACTCGCCCACGACTCCAACCACGCGTCGCTCGCTCCCGCTTCCGTCGACCGGCTCACCAGGCTCCGCGGGTGGTCGCCGATGCTCCGCGCACTCGTGCTCCGCTCCCTGCGCCGCACCGGCATGCTCGCGCCGCACGAGGATGGCCGCATTGAGGTCACCCCATCGGGCCTGCACCGCGGCGCACGCGTCGCTCGGAATCACGCGCTCTGGGAGCAGTACCTCATCAGCTACGCCGACATCGCCCCGAGCCACGTCGATTGGTCGGTCGACCAGGTCGAGCACGTCCTGAGCGATGAACTGATCGGTGAGCTCGAAGCCGAACTCGCGGGCCGCGGCATCGCCGTGCCCCCCGGGAAGGCGGTAACCCCATGACGCTCACACCCATATTCACACCTGCGCCCACCTTCACCCTCGGCCTCATCCAGTTCGACATCGGGCTCGACCTGTTCCCTATGCTCGCCGGCACCTTCGCCGCTGTCGGGTGCGGACTGCTCGGCAACTTCCTCGTGCTCCGCCGGCTCAGCCTCATGGGCGACGCGATCAGCCACAGCGTGCTGCCCGGCCTCGTCATCGCCTTCCTGATCGCCTCCACCCGCAACCCGCTCGTCATGTTCCTCGGCGCCGCGATCGCCGGCGTCGCCACCGTCGTCCTCGTCGAACTCATCAAGAAACTCGGCCGCATCGAGCCTGGCGCCGCGATGGGCGTGGTGTTCAGCATCTTCTTCGCGCTCGGTGTGCTCCTGATCGAACGCGCCGCGGTTCGGCACATCGACCTCGACGCCGACTGCCTGCTGCACGGTCAGCTCGAAACCCTGGTGTGGTACAGCGCGCCCGACACGCTCTCCGGACTGTTCTACTGGTCCACGCTCGACGCCATCCCGCGACAGGTCATCACCCTCGCCGCGATGGTGGTGCTCGCGAGCCTCTTCGTCGGCGTGTTCTTCAAAGAACTCCGCATCGCCGCCTTCGACCCCGCCCTCGCCACCACGCAGGGCTTCAACGCGGGGCTCATGCACTACCTCCTCATGGTCTTCGTCGCCGCAGCGACCGTCGCCAGCTTCGAGGCCGTCGGTTCCATCCTCGTCATCGCCATGCTCGTCTGCCCCGCGGCCACCGCCCGCCTGATGACCGACCGCCTGCACCCGCAGATCGCCTGGAGCGTGGCGATCTCGGTGCTCACCGGCGTGGGCGGGTACCTCGCCGCCACCGCAGTCCCCGCCGCGTTCGGGCTCGACGCCGTCAACGCTGCGGGCTCGATGACGATCGTCGCCGGCGCATTGCTGTCGGTCGCGATCCTCGCGAGCCCGAAACACGGCGTGCTCGCGCGGCTGGTGCGCCGCCGAGTCGTTGCAAGGCGCATCGCCATCGACGACATCCTCGCCGCGATGTTCCGGAGCTCGGAAGCCGGCACCGAGGTCGTCACGCTCGACACGCTGAACCGCCTGCTCATCGGTCGCCCTGTCCACGCCGCGCTCGCCGCTGTGACGAGACTCGGCTACGTCGAACGAGCGGGCGGCGAGTGCCGACTCACCACCACCGGCCACGCCGCAGCCGCCAAAGTCGTGCGGCGACACCGCCTCTGGGAGCACTACCTCGTCGACGAAGCGGGCCTCGCCCCCGATCACGTCCACGGCCCAGCCGAGCAGCTCGAGCATCTCGCCACCGAACCGCCACGCGGACCCACCATCGACCCGCACGGCCGATCGATCCCCGGCTCCCTCGACGACACATCGCTCAACGGCACCACCGATCAAGCAGAGCCACGCGTCTGAATCGTGCGCCCTAGAGCACCTTGCGTTGTCATGTTCCAGCATGCGGTGGTGGGGGGGGGGGGCGCCCCCCCGGGGGGGGTGGGGGGGGGTAGGTTTGGCCGGGGCGTTGGGGGGTCGCCCCGCCCCCCACCACCCGGCCACGGAACTCAATGACGCAAGATGCTCTAAGAACACGTCTTCACTCAGCCTGCCTTCGCTGATGCAAGCCGCATCGACGGCGGGATCACGCGATCACCACACCGGCCGAACAGCCGTGTGCCGCCGCTCGAACCACTCCACCCCCCTGAACACCGACGCACCGGTTGCTCTCCACCCCGCCCTTGACCACGTCACCGGCCCGTGTATTATTTGCATCATGGCGTCAGTGTTCCAACTTCATCCCCGCTCCCCCAAGCAGGCCGTCCGGCGGCGTGCCCGTCTCGATCGGCTTCTGGACCCCGAGCTCCTCAAGGCCCTCGCCGAGCCAAGCCGTGCCCGCTTACTGTCCTGCTTGCTCAAGTGCGGGCGGCCGTGCTCGGTCACCGAGGTTGCTGAGTGCTGCGCGCTCGATTTCTCGATGGTCGCCCGCCATCTGGCAACGATGGCCCGGGCGGGCCTGCTCGAGAGCGAGAAGAAGGGCCGGACGGTCTGGTACACCGCCGATGGCTCAGCACTCGCTGCCCGATTCCGCGACCTGGCGGGCGCCATCGAGGAACTCACCCCCACCCAACCATGCTGCGACACCACCGTGTGTGCCGACGCCGCATCACCCCCCGCCCGCACGACAAGGAGTTGAACGATGACGAACCCCAACACCGACGCGGTCCGCGACCAAGTGCGCGAGGGCTACGCCGAGATCGCCCGATCGGGCCAATGGTCTGGCGTTCACCCGGTGTCGTCGCTCACCATTCAGAGCGACGCCTGCTGCGGCGGCGGCGGGTGCTGCGGCCCCACCACGCTCACGCCAGACCAGGTCGCGCTCGCTGTGGGCTACGCGGACGACGACCTCACCGTCCTGCCCGAGGGGTCCAACATGGGCCTCTCCTGCGGTAACCCGACCGCGCTCGCCTCACTCGAACCAGGCGAGACCGTGCTCGACCTCGGCTCGGGCGGCGGGTTCGACTGCTTTATCGCGGGCCCGAAGGTCGGCGCACAGGGCCGCGTCATCGGCGTCGACATGACGCCCGAGATGCTCACCAAGGCCCGGGGCAACCTCGCGGCCTACCGCGAACGGAGCTCGCTCGACAACGTCGAGTTCCGCCTCGGCGAGGTCGAGCACCTGCCGGTCGCCGATGCCTCGGTCGATGTCGTGATCTCGAACTGCGTCATCAACCTTTCGCCCGACAAGCGCCAGGTCTGGCGCGAGATCGCCCGCGTCCTGAAGCCGGGCGGACGCGTCGCGGTGTCCGATCTCGCCCTGCTCGAGGCACTCCCGCACGACGTGCGGGACGATGTCGAGGCTCTCGTCGGGTGTATCGCCGGCGCCGAACTGGTCGACGAGGTCCGGGCCCATGTGCTCGAGGTCGGACTCGCCGACCTGCAGATGACCGCCAAGCCTCAGTATGTCGAGGCCATGACCGGCAGCGACGACCCGCTCTACAAGAAGATCGCCGGTGCGCTGCCCGACGGCGCCACCATCGCCGACTACGTCGTGAGCCTCGACATCGCGGCGGTCCGCCGGTGATCACTCCGCGGTGCATGAACCGGTCGCCCCGCGATCGGCTCACTCACCCGATCGCGGGCTCCACGCCCGACTTCTCGTCTTGCGGATCATCGCGTCCACGAAACGCAGCGCCACCGTGAGCCGCGACCGGTACGACGCCCCATCACACAGGCTGTACTTCAGCCCGTTCGAGACATCGGAGAGTAGCTGCACGATCTCCTCGGGCGACGATCCGCTCCGCGCCACGTCGATCGCTCCCGCGTCGTGGGCCTCGTCGACCGCGGCGATCGCCGCGTGCCGGAACCGCGCCGCCAACTCGCCCGCGATATCGCCCGCGAGCGTCTGATTCGTGTCCAGAATCTCGCGCGCGTGCGGCGTGGACTCGAAGAGTTCGAGGAAGTCGCCGTTCCATCGGGTGTACGCATCGAGCAGCCGATCACAGAGGTGACCGGTGCCCCGCAGCGCCTCGAGCCCCCGGTCCAGCGCCGCGCCCATCTGGTGTGCCGCGACCGCCCGGAACATGTCTTCCTTGTTGCTGAAGTGCGTGTACAGACCCGGCCGCGAGACGCCGGTCGCCTCGGCGAGATCGGACATCGATGTCCGCTTGAAGCCGTACCGGATGAAGACGCCGAAGGCGGCCTCCATCATCGACTCCAGTTTCGACTCGCTCGCACTTGACATTCTGACACTATAGATCTATTTTGTCACATCGCCGCACCGGGCGCGTCCTGTGCCCCGCGTTCACCGCCGCCGGTGCCATCCGTCACACATGCCGAGCGAGGATACCCCCATGACCGCCCACCAAGACGACACCGCCCCACAGGAGCGCCACGCCGCGAACGCCCAGACCTCGGCCCACGAGTCGCTCGATCGCCGGCGCTTCCTGGCGCTCGCCGGGGCAGCGGGCCTGACCGCTGCCTCCATGCCCGCGGGCGCCGTCTTCGCCCAGGATCAGCCGCGACGAGAGAGCCTCGAGGGCGTCTGTGTCTTGATCACCGGGTGCTCGACCGGGTTCGGTAATCTGACCGCCCGATCACTCGCCCGCGAGGGGGCGACCGTCGTCGCATAGATGCGCGCCACGGGCGGCCGCAACGCCGACGCGGCCCGCGAACTCCGCAACCTCAACGCTGCCGGCCGGATCGAGGTGGTCGACATCGACGTCGATGACGATGCCTCCGTGGAGCGCGGCGTCGACCGGGCGCGCGAGCTGGTCGGCACCATCGATGTGCTCGTCAACAACGCCGGCATCGTCAGCGCCGGACCGATCGCGCTCGCCGCCGAGAGCGTCCGGCGCGAGTTCGAGACCAACGTGTTCGGCGGGCTCCGCATGCTGCGCGCGGTGCTGCCCGGCATGGAGCGGGCCGGCTCGGGCCTCGTCGTCCACATCTCCTCGGGGCTCGGCCGGTTCATCCTGCCGACCGCGGGCGGGTACTGCGGATCCAAGTTCGCCATGGAAGCCATCATGGAGGCCGCCGCCTACGAGCTGCACCCCCTCGGCGTCGAGGTCGCGATCGTGCAGCCGGGCGAGTACCAGACCCGGTTCAAGGCCAACGGCCGCCAGAACGCAGCGGACGCCCGATCCCAATGGTCCGCCGCCGAACGCGAACAATCGAACCGGTACCGCGAGCACTTCACGGTGCTCGACGCCGCGATGCAGGACCGCCCGACACCACCCGCTCAGCAGGTGGCCGACGCCATCGTCCAGCTCGTGCGCACACCCCGCGGCGAGCGCCCGCTCCGCGTGCCGCTCGATCCTCGTGAAGCCGGTCAGCAGGGCCTCATGGGGATCAACGGTGCGCTCGAGCAGGCCCAGGTCCAGCTGCTCCAAGGCAACGGCATCGGACACTGGACATCCCTGAGCCAGTAAAGCCGGGTCCGCCAACGGTGAGCGCCACGCTGTCCAGAGACCCAGCTTTATGTCGCGCTGATCAACGGCATGACGCCGTTGATCAGAATCTGCACCGCGATGGCCACCAGCAGCATGCCGAAGAGCCGTTCGATGGCGATCAGGCCGCGCCGGCCAAGCACGCGGCTGACCGCGCCCGAGCCCGCAAGGATCGCCGCAGCGGGCAGCCACGCCGCCACGACCGAGCCGATCCACGCCACCCAACGCTCGGGCTCCGTGCTCATAAAAAGCATGACCATCGCGATCGCCGACGGCCCCGCGGTCAGCGGCACCGCGAGCCGCACGATGAACGGCTCACCCGACGGCTCCTCGCCAAGGATCCCGTGCGGGCTCGGGAACACCATCCGGATCGCGATGACCATGAGCAGCACGCCGCCCGCGATCGCCACCGAGGTCGTGCTGATACCGAGGGCACCGAGGATGACGCCGCCGGTCAGGAGAAACAGCAGCAGCAACCCCGAGCGCGATCAGCATCTCACGGACGATGATCCGCGCGCGACGGTGCGTGGGCACATCCTTGAGCGTCGCCATGAAGATCGGCACGTTGCCGAAGGGATCCATGATCATGAACAGCAGGAACGCTGCAGAGATCGGCGTGATGGTGGTGACATCCCCAACGGCCATCGTGTTTCCTCGGTGTGTCGCGATCCAACCTCGCGGTCAGTCGATCTCTTCAAACCTCGCGGTGAAGTGGCGCAGCACGGGTGGCTGCTCCGTGATGCGCAGACCACGCAACGCACCCGCGCCGGACTTGAGTTCTTCGAACACCTCGATTACGTAGTCGATGTGACTCTGCGTGTACACCCGCCGCGGGATCGCGAGACGGACGAGTTCCATCTCCGGCGCCGCGCGGCCGGCGCCGCCGAACATCACGCTCCCGATCTCGCACGCGCGGATCCCGCCGAGGCGGTAGAGCCCGCAGACCACGGACTGCCCGGGGAACCGATCCGGCGGGATGTGCGGGCAGAACCGCTTCGCATCGACGTAGATCGCGTGCCCGCCGGGCGGCTCGACGATCTGAATGCCGAGCTCGAGCAGCTTCTCGCCCAGGTACGCGGTGCTGCGGATGCGGTACCGCTGATAGTCCTCGTCGAGCGCCTCGGAGAAGCCTTGGGCCATCGCCTCGAGGTCGCGCCCGGACAACCCGCCGTAGGTCGTGTACCCCTCGGTCAAGATCAGCAGCTCGCTCGCGCGACGGAACAGCTCGTCATCACGCAGCAGCAGCACGCCACCGATGTTCACGATGCCGTCCTTCTTCGCCGAGATGGTGGCGCCATCGGCCATGTCGAACAGCTCGCGCGCGATCTCCGCGGCCGTACGGTGCTGCTGACCGTCCTCGCGCTGCTTGATGAGGTACGCATTCTCAGCGAACCGGCACGCGTCCAGGATGAGCGGCAGCTTGTGCCTGTCGCACACCGCTCGAACATCTCGCACGTTCTGCAGGCTCACCGGCTGGCCGCCGCCCGAGTTGTTGGTGATCGTGATCAGCACGCACGGGATGCGCTCCACGCCGACCTCGGCGATGAGCGACTCGAGCGCCGCAACATCCATGTCGCCCTTGAAGGGGTGCCGGCTTGTCGGATCCGCCGCCTCGGCGATCGGCAGGTTCACCGCCTCCGCCCCCGAATGCTCGATGTTCGCGCGGGTCGTGTCGAAGTGCGCGTTGTTCGGCACCACCTTGCCCGCCCCGCCCACCAGCGAGAACAAGATCCGCTCACTCGCCCGCCCCTGATGCGTCGGCAGCGCTCGCTCGAACCCCGTGATGGCGCGAAGCGTCTCCTCGAACCGGTAGAACGACTTCGCGCCCGCGTACGACTCGTCCGCCCGCATCACGCCCGCCCATTGCTCGCTGCTCATCGCACCCGTGCCCGAATCGGTCAGCAGGTCGATCAGCACATCATCCGCCTTGATCAGGAACAGGTTGAAGCTCGCCTCCCGCAGGATCCGCTCGCGGTCCTCGGGCGTGGTCATCCGGATCGGCTCGACCGCTTTGATCCGGAACGGCTCGATGATCGTGCGCATGGGCCTCGGTCTCTCGGTGCGTGGTGAGCGAAGCACGCGCCCCGGTGCGTGGCGTCCTCAACTCAACATGACTCTACCGCAGTGGGGCCGCGTCGATCCTGCAGGTCGGCGGGCGGTGGCCTGCACGACCTCAGCGGTGACTTCCGCTTCCAAGACGACGCCGGCACACCGAACACCGGCATCGGCAAGGCCACCCTGCTCGACGCCGGCGCGTACGAGTTCCAGGGCATGTCGGTCCCGGTGCTCGATCCCGACTTCAACATGGACATGTCCGTTGATGCGTTCGACGTGACCGATCTGCTGCAGGCGATCGCCGATTTCCCGACGCCATAACCCGGCACGCTCGTCCCACACTCGCCCACCACCGCACGCCCCGCCTCCGGAATAGACTGAACCACCAGCCGAAGCATCGGGCGACATCTGTTGCCGTGCATCGAAACAGGAGATACCCCATGTCACGTTGGACCCGCTCACTCGGCGTACTCGGTGCCGCACTCACATGGTGCTCACTCCTGCAGGCACAAACGTTCCTGACATTCGAGGACGCGATCCCGGGCAGCGAGCCCTTCGCCGGGTACGAGACCCAGGGCTTCAGCATCCAACCCACCAGTGGAAGCTGGGATCTGACCGGAACATCGCTCCCGGGTGGGCCCGCGATCTTCTTCCTCGTGCCCACCGCCTTCCCAGCGGAACTCACCGTGACCAACCTGGACGGGACGCCCTTCCGCGCCAACTCACTCGAACTCCAGGCGGGCGGCGATGTCGAGCTGGCCACAGCGGGCACGCTCAACAACATCGTGCAGTTCCAGACCTCGGACTCATCGGTCGGGCAGACATCCGGCTTGCAGTCGTATGCGCTCGACCCGGCATCACCGATCGACACGCTCACCGTCACCGTTGAGAGCGTCGACCCCTTACAGGGCGGGATTGTCGTGGTGGGCTTCGGCGTCTCCACGCTCGAATATCAGGACCTCGGCGTCCTGCAGCGGCCTGGCCTGCCGTTCGTCGTGAACACCTTCGGTGACACCGCGAACCCGCAAGTCGCCCAAGACACCGAGATCGCGATCTACGACGCCAACACGCAGTTGGTGGCGACGGGAGATACGTACCCCTTCCCGCCGGCACTCACACAAACATCCTTCCAGGCCACCCTCACGGAACTCCTACCCGCCGGAACGTACTACCTCGCGGTGTCACGGTACAACACTGCATTCGGTGGCTCGACGCTCGGTGATCCGGGCCTCGGCGGTGGCCTCGGCACTGAAGAGATCGTCATCAATCTGCCCGGCATCACCATCCAAGACACGTTCGAAGAAGGCCAGCTGCGCTACTACCGCTTCACGATCGCGGACAACCTCGCGCCCACCGAACCGCTCACCACGACCGAACTCGGCACCATCGGCACCGTGGGCGACACGCTGAGTCTTCAGCTCTTCAACGGCCTGTTCACCGGCGGGCTCGGCGTGTACGAGGTTGCCTCGGGCGCTCTCGTACACACGTTCACACGCTTCCAGTCGACACAGGAAGTCCAAACGTTCACACCCACGCGCCCCGGGCGCTACCTCCTGGCGGGCGGCTCGGACGGGTACGCATCGTTCTACACCAGCACCGGGTCCACCAACGCCAACCCGAACTTCTTGCTGGGCAGCTTCGGCGGGACGGGTTTCTCGGCCTTCGGGACCTTCGGCGAACTCAACTACATCGGCTTCGAGATCGCACCAGATCGGGCCGACTTCAACGGCGATCTCAATATCGATGTCTTCGACATCGCAGACCTGCTGCAGGAGATCAACCTCAGCGCCGGCAACTGACCGCGGAGCGATTCGCCACCCCGATCGCTTCTCGAACGCAGCTTCTTTATCGATACCAATATTTCTTTGGTTTCGGTGCGCGATGCAGAATCCATCACGCCGCAGTGATCGTACGCGGTGTGGCGAGATGCACCCGTGATCCGTGCGCCGCATCGCTCGCCGCCGCGTTGTAGCTGCGACGCGGAAACCGTGGTCAACAACAGGAGCGTTCGATGAATCACCATCGGCACGTTGCATCCTTCAAGCGGTACGCGGCCCTCGGCCTGTGCATGAGCCTGCTCGGCCTGTGCAGCTGCGCAGCTGACGGGCCGCCCGACTCGACGGCTGGCTTCGAAGACGCCGAATCCGTACCACGCCAAGCAGCCGCACCAGTCGTCAGCCCATCAACACCATGGTTCGACTTCGCTGACCCCGCCGACGAAGCGCCGTGGCGGGCAACCACCGATGGCGTCATGCAAGATCGCCCGAACGCAACCGTCTCCATCGAGAGCGGCACGTTGATCTTCGTCGGGCAGACCACATCGGATGAGCCACTGACGCCCTCGGCCCGGACGGACTTCCCCCCGCGCCGACTCGCACCGGGTGGAACGCTCGAACTCCGCGTGAAGGGCGACGGCCGCACGTACGGGCTCGAGATCGTCACCGCGGAGACCATCCGGGGCCGGCCCGTTCGATTTCGCGGGTTCTTCGAAACCACCGGCGACTGGGAAGTCGTGCGTGTCGACGTCGCCGACATGAGCCCACTCGTCTACGGACGCCGGTTGGGGCTCGCTATTCCAGAAAGCGCATCGGTCAAACCGCAATTGGACGCCATCACCGGGCTCGCGATCGTCGCCGCCGACCGAACCCCAGGACCATTCAGAATCGAATGCACCGACATCGCCGCAGTGAGCGAGTCCCACAACTGAGACCGTGCGATAGACTACGTCGGGCATGAACTTGAACGACCGACTCGCGACAGTCCGCGTCGCAGACTCACTCGATCGTCCGAGCCCGCTCCAGCCCAGGGGAGACTAAATTCTCAGACTCAGTGCTTGCCCGTGCCGGACGCCGAGTTACATTGTCACCGGCTGAGGAAATGAAGCACACGTCACCGGAGACCATTCAGAGTACGTTCTGATTGCTGCGCGTCGATACTATCTGAGCATCGATCCGTCGGCACATTGTCTAAGGATGCGCTGATCGCGGCGTTCTTTGCTAGAGCCCGCGGATATCGGCCTGGAGTGCTGGCCTCGACGCGAGCCACGCTGTCAACGCGAGCACCTCGGAACGCCTATACGAACACTCGTGCGCGAGCGATCACGCGGTGGTCCGTTCCCGCACCGGCCAGCGTCACGCGTCTGGGTAGGCCGGCGGCGTGATCGCCTCCCCGGTCCCAGGGCACCGTCTCGCATTGCTGCACGCACCAGACGCCTGACCAAAGTAGAGAAGAGATGACCGCATGAAAGACATGAAGTCCTGCACCACGCTGATCGTCACCGCAGCGGCGGCGCCCACCCTCCACGCCGCTGTCGTTGAAACCGGCGATGTCGTGCTCAATGGCACAACCAGACTCGTCGGGAACACCGGCGTCGGCACCTACACGGTGGACGATGGCTCCGCTGCGGTCGAGGGGACGATGCGATTCGGTGAGACCTCCACCGGCGACGGCACCGGCTTGGTCACCGGCGCGGGGACCTCGCTCGAGCTCGCCAACGGCGTGCTCAACGTCGGCAACAACGGCACCGGTCGGTTCACGGTCGCGGACGGCGCGACCGTCTTGATCTCCCGCGACCCCGGCGCGACCGGGTCGCAGGGGGCGTTCCTCATCGGCCAGCCAGCGGGCAGCGTGGGCGAAATCCTCGTCACCGGCTCAGGCTCGTCGCTCACCGGCTCAGCAGACATCGTCTGGATGGGCGCCAGCGGCGAAGCGGTGCTCACCGTCGAGGACAACGCCACGGTGACCGCGTTCGGCCCGACTCAGAACAACCCCTTCTTCCGCGCCGCCCAGAGCCCGGACGGCCAGGCCACGATCAACATCCGCACCGGCGGTGTACTGGATGTCACCGGCCCGGGCAACGATGTGATCC
The DNA here is from genome assembly GCA_038747915.1 of Planctomycetota bacterium. Lineage (GTDB taxonomy): Bacteria > Planctomycetota > Phycisphaerae > Phycisphaerales > UBA1924 > JBCDAP01. The sequence continues at coordinate 20,177 of JBCDJJ010000016.1, forward strand.
ACCTGCCGGAGCGAGGCAGCGCAACGCTCAACATCGAGAGCGGTGGACGCATGATCGCCGGCCGGATGCGCGTCGCCCAGCTCGGCACCGCCAACGCCGACATCAGCATCACCGGGATAGGCTCAGAGCTGGAAGCGGACTTCCTGTTCGCCGCTCAGGGCGCCGAGACTGACGTCACCATCGACATCGAGGACCAGGGCCGGCTCCACGTCACCCAGTGGCTCTACGTCGGCCAGACGGGCACCGGGACACTCAATGTCTCGGGTGAAAGCGTGGTCGATGTCGATGAGGATCTGTTCGTCGGCGGCGAGATCGGTGCGGTCGCGGGCAACGGCACGATGACGGTGACCGAAGGCTCCACCGTCACCGTCGGCGACGACATGTACATCGGCACCGACATCTCGACCGGCACGTTCTCGATCTCGGGTGACGGCACCACCCTCACGGTCAACGACCGCTTCTACGTGGGCTGGGGCTTCGACGGCTTCCCGGCCAACGGCACGCTCGAGGTCGGACGCGGTGCGCTGATCACAGCGCCCGCCAACGGGCCGAGCTCCAACCCCGGCCTGGGCTTTGCGATCGCCGGCGGAGACACCGCCACGATGCGCTTCGTCATCGGCGACGACGGCACCGGCTCGATCGAGTCCGGCCTGATCGAGACCGGCGCGCTCCTCTTCGGGAGCGGCACCGCCCTGCTGGAGATCGACGTCGACGCCGGCGTCGTGCTCGGCCTCGGCGACACCTTCACCCTGATCGATTACGGCACCACCAACGGCGGACTCTTCGCCAACGTCGCCGACGACGCGATCGTCTCCTTCGGCGGCTTTCAATTCCTCATCAACTACGACGACGACCTCGGCGGCGGCGACCTCGCGCTCACCGCCACCGTCATCCCCGCGCCGGCCAGCCTCGCGTTCTTCGGAGTGAGTGGGGTGCTCGCAGCACGCCGGCGTCGCGGCTGAACCCACCGAACGGATCGACCCTTTCAGGAACACATCTCATGAAGCTCACGATGCATGCCGGTGTCCTCGTCCTGCTCGGCTCGAGCACACCCGCCCACGCCGATCTGTTTTTCGAGTTCGATCAGGCCAACTACGAGGTGCTGCCGGGTCAGACCGTGGATGTCCGGGTGTTGCTTTCGCAGGTCGGCCCCATCGACGCGGATCCGGCCGACCTCACCGTCGATGGACTCTTCAGCGGAGGGGTTCGCGTCTTTTTCAATATCACCCCGCCGTCCGACCCCGCGGTCGTTGCAAGCCTTGACGACATCACCCCCAACCGAGCATTCGATGACACGCTGCTCGGTGAGGAGCTCTTCCTCGACCCTGGTCAGAGCGCCGCCCTGATCGATTCGATCGACGACATCTTCGCCCCGCTGACCGGCACGAACATCCTCCTGGGCACCTTCCGCTTCACCGCTGGCGATGTCGTCGGTGAAGTCACGAACCTCCGTGCCGACGATGTCGTGGGCGGGACCTTCACGGAAAACGTGTCCGGCGGCGCCGACTTCGCTGCGCTCGACGACTTCATCGCGCCGGGCTTCGCCACGATCACCGTCGTCCCGGCACCGGGCGCCTGCGTGCTGGCGTGCCTCGGCGGCCTCACGCTCGGAGCCCGGAGAAGACGACTCTCGAGAGAACGGCCATAGCGACATTGACCTCTATGCGGTGATGGTCCCGATGGCCATCTGCAGGCCGACTCCGCCGCCACTCTTTGTGCCCAGGGAGGCTGCACCTCGAAAAGCCCTCGGAGGTGGGCGAGCGGCACGGATCACACCCAGACGATCTCACTCGAACACGAAGGAAAGAGACATGAACGTGAACACACGATTGGGCCTGATCTGTGCCGTCATGATGCCGTGCGGACTGGCGTCGACGGTTTCCGCGGCGCCGCTCTCGATCTCGACCGATGCATCGATCGGATCACCCCCCAACATCTTGCCGGGCGAAATCAGCGGTTCATTCACGTTCAATATCGTCAACGCCGTCGACACCGACGCGCCAGACGACCTGCTGACCGGCTGGCAGGTCACGCTCGACATCGTGCCGCTGGCCGGCGCGACCGGCACCGTCGAGATCTTTGATGTCAGCACGCCGTCGGCGGGCTACCTCCTGGAGGGCGCGGGCTTCGGGATCGGTGCCAACCGCAACGGCGAGAACCTGACCATCTTCGACTTCATCCTGTTCGCCCCACCGGTGCAGGTCCCCGCTGCCCCCGGCGCGCCGCTGTTCGACTACCGGCTCGAAGCGTCGGCAGATGCGCTCGGCGACTTCGGTATCTACGCCGTCGCGAGTCTGAGCGAATGGGCCGACAATTCCTCGCCGATCGTGCTCGCTCGAGAGTTCGAAGGCCTGCCGTTCGACAGCGGGCCGGTGCTGATCGGCCAGGTGACCGTCGTCCCCACGCCGAGCACAGCCGCCGTGGTGGGGCTGGCCGGAGTCATGGCGTCGCGCCGCCGCCGGTGAGCCAATCGATCACCGAGTGATCACACGCCTCGCAAGCACCATCAACGATGCCTCCAAGGAAATGGACACCATGATTCGCATGACACCGAACACCGTGCCGCTCTCCGCAGCCCTTCTCGCGGCCTGGCTCGCCCCGACCGCTCAAGCGAGCATGCTCTTCTGGATGAACGACACAACCGATCGCGTGTTCTCGAGCGACAGCATCGACGGCTCGGACGAGCAGCTCATCCGCGACTTCCGCGCGACGACCGGCCTGACCAACAGCGACTTCAACATGAACAGCATCGCGGTCGACGGCGACCGGCTCTACATCGCCGAAGACAAGAACGACCGCATCTTCTGGTCGGAGATCGACAACGTCGCCAACCGCAGCAACCTCGTTCGTCTCGATGCGGTGTTCGGCAACGCGAACTATCGACCCAACGACCTGGCTGTCGACGCCGACTACATCTTCTGGACCGACGGGGTCACGCAGACGATCTACCGGGCCGATATCGACGGCACCAACGCCCAGGTCATCGGGCTCGCGCGGTCGGGCTTCTCCCCGGGGACCTTCATCTCCTGGGACGGGCTCAACACAGACGGCCTCACGCTCGCTGGTGAGAAGGTCTACTGGACGAGCAGCAACAACGACGCCGTCTACATCATGAACCGCGACGGCAGCGACTTCGACAAGCTGATCAACATGGACAGCGCGCTCGGCTCGCGCAACTACAACCCGCAGGACATCACCAACGACGGCAGCTCGCTGTTCTGGGCCGACACCGACGAGATCTATCGCGCAAACATCGATGGCACCGGCGTCGAACTCCTGATCGATCTCGACGACCTCGGGGTGGGCACCGGCGTTGCTCGACCTCGGCGCCTCGCCGAAGACCTCCTCGTACCGCTCGCGGAGTTCGCGTGTGGTCATGTCCTCGAGCGCGGCGAGTTCCTTCTGGATGTGCCCAGCCGACTCCGGCATCACGAGCCTCCGTCCCGCGGGTAACCGTCGCCCGCGGCCACACTGAGGCCCGCATCGCTCGGAAGTTCAACTCGTGTCGCGGCAGATTCTGAGAGTTCGTCGCCAACTCGCGGAGATTGCTCGATCAACCGGGCGAGCCCGTCACCCAGCAGCGCGACCAGCTCCCGCCGCCGCACTTCGGGGGTTGTCGTTGCCCGCGGCGCACGCGATCGCCGCCCCGCCTTCCGTGCGGTCCGTCCGTCCATGATGGATGCCTCCGGGCCCCGTCCGGCTGTTCACCAGCGGGGCGTGCATTCTCTATATCTGCGTAAAGCGGTTCTTGCCGTCGCATCAACTGCGTCAGTGATCGAGACACCGGCGCGGTCATGCTCGTAGTACCATGTCGCTGGCGTTTCACAGATGTACCTTGTTCCCGGCGCCGACAGTCCTGCCCCCGGCTGCCGTGCGGCGAGACGTGACCAGACTTTCCACGGGATGCAGGATTGAGGTCGTCACGACGTGCCGAGCACCGTTCCGCACCCGACCCCCATCTTCCGAATCGTGCATATCGAGAATCTGCCAACGCTGATCCAGCGTGCGCACATTCATGCTCCTAGCTGTGTTCCACCCGATGGACTGCCGTGGCGAGGTGTTCATGCAGCCGAGACGCAGGCATCTCGTGCTCAAACACAGATTCTATGCGGACCACGCGGAACGGTCTCGGACTACGTTGGTTTCTACCTGGGCTACCGGTCGCCGATGCTGTATCGAATCAAGACCGGCTGGAATGTCCAGCAAGTTGATCAGGCCGAGATCGTGTACCTCGTTGCTTTCGCCCAAGCTATCGAGGCTCAACGTCTCCGATTCGTCTTCACGGATCGCCACTCGCTGGCACGCGTGGCCGCGTTTTACGATGATCTGTCCCAGCTGCATCAGATTGACTTCGAGACCTGCTATGCCACGCGCTGGAACACCACGCCGACGCATCCAGACCGCCAAGAAAAGAAGCAGGCTGAGTTTTTGGTTCATGGCGGACTGCCATGGAGTCTCATCCACACCGTCGGTGTGTCGTGCTCGGCCACGAGGGACCGGGTCCGCGAAACGCTTGCCGGATTGGAGCATGAGCTGGAAGTCGCGATCAAGAAGCCTTGGTACTATTGATCCGGGGAACGACCATGATTGAGGACGCTAAGGGAAATCTGTTGCACGCCGACGCCGATGCGCTCGTGAACACCGTGAACTGCGTCGGGGTGATGGGAAAGGGAATCGCGCTGCAGTTCAAGCAGGCGTTCCCCGATATGAACAAGGTCTACGAGAAGGCGTGCAAGCGGGGCGAGATCGTGCCCGGCCGGGTCCATGTCTGGGAGACGGGCTCACTCACCGGTCCGCAGTACATCATCAATTTCCCGACCAAGCGGGAGTGGTACACAAAGTCCCGCTACGCCGATATCGAGTCTGGATTGGAATCACTCGTTGGCGAGATTCGGCGAATGCACATCGAATCGATCGCGGTTCCGCCGCTCGGCTGCGGCAACGGCGGACTTGCGTGGTCGAAAGTGCGTCCCATGATCGAGGAAGCATTCGCCGCGCTACCCGGTGTCCGTGTGCTCCTCTACGCCCCCACCGGAGCGCCGTCGACCGAGGACCGAGTCATCCGGACGAAGAGACCCAAACTCACGCGCGCGCGCGCGCTGTTCATTTCCGCAATCGACCGCTATTCGGTGCTCGCCTACCGGGTCACGCTGCTTGAGGTTCAGAAGCTGGCCTACTTCCTGCAGGAAGCGGGCGAGCCCTTGCGCCTCAGCTACAAAGCTAAGCGGTACGGCCCATACGCCGAGGCCCTTAACAAAGTGCTCGAAACCCTCGAAGGTCACTACATTCGTGGATTCGATGGCGAGCGAGCGCCATCCAAAGAGCTTTCACTGGTTGACGGCGCAGTCCGTGACGCCGATGCACTGCTCTCGGGCAATCCGGACGCGGTGGACCGACTGCGACGCATGGGCACACTGATAGAGGGATTCGAGACTCCGTACGGCATGGAGCTTCTCTCCTCTGTTCATTATGTCACTGTCCACGGTGAGCCAAGAGCTGCTGATATCGATGAGGCAGTCGATCGGGTTCATGCATGGAGCCCTCGGAAGGCCAAGACGATGAAGCCCCAGCACATTCGACTCGCATGGGAGCATCTCAACGAGCACGGATGGTTCGATCGGCCTTGACGAGATTTCGCAGTCGCTCTGAGTGATTGAGGGCCCATCATGAAACGGGAACGAGCAACCAAGATCCTTTCTCGGATCTTGACGAGCATCGACTCGGGCGAGGTCCCCATTGCAATTCGCGAGGTCTGGACGTTCGGCTCGTACGTGCGCGGCGCGCTCGAGCCCAACGATCTGGATCTCGTTCTGGTCCACGAACCCATGCCCACGGCTACTCGCGAGAGCCTGGAGCGAATGGCGGCTCAAAAAGGCCTGATGTGGGACCAGGAGATGATGTTCCCCGAGCGAGAGTTTCAGCAGATGATCAAGCGACCACTCCGTCGCCCGGGCGAGCGCGTCGACATGCTGCTGGGTGAAACACTCGATGAGGTTCTACGCCGGTACCCCGTCATCGGCAAGGGGCCTCGTCTGCTCTTGTGGACGCGAGAACATCGCGACTGGAAAGAGCAGCTCGCGGGTATTGAGATCGATGCATCCGCATCCCGATCGCCAAGGCACGAGCTTCTTCCATGTCGCCGGGCGGGCTGCGCGCTGCCAGAAATGGATCGTCTCACGGCATGGGTCGATCACGGAGTGATCGCCGTAAACGTGACCCCAGGACCGAGCACTCCAGTCAATCTTCCAAACGACTGGACACGTCGTCTCGATCTCTGGACAGCATCTAGATCGATGGGCAGCAAGTCGCTTGAGTGTGCCCCGCTGGCACTCTGGTGGCTTCACATGCGGGGGTGCGACGGGCTGAGGAACGATCGCAACGAAGTTTCGGATCGGCTGTATTCACACCGAGTCATCATTGGGCGGCTACGCCCTGGACGAATGGCCTGGTTCCTAAACCGGCCAGAGGCGGTAGCGCATGCTCAGGTGTTCCACTTCAAGCGAGGTGAGCCGCGAGAGGTTTGGGAGTTTCGGCGCGGGCCGGAGTGGGATCGGCTTGATGAAATCGATCGAACACTTTAGCCCTATAAACAGAAATCGACAGCGTCGCTTAGTCTCACATCTGCTTAAGTTACTCCGAAGCGTTGTAGTCGATCTGTTGTCTACTGGATGAACTACTTACCAGCAGTATCGTCTGGTTGCTGAGCGACCGCTTGTCTTCTGAAAGTTCTAAGGAGAAGCAGAACGTGCATGAGCCGGTCCGATCGTCGCCGCGAGAACCACGCTTGGGGCACCATGCCGTGCATAGCGAGATTCCGCATATTCAAACCAAGAGGATGAGAGACCACGAGATGTACGTAGCACGTGAAGTCCACGCCGATTCTGTCGGAGAGCGATTTATCGGTCAACAACGCCCCAAGCGGGCGTGCTTGCCAGCCTTGGCTATCTCGGCTGTTCGAAGCTGAAAGCTTGGTCACGCCTTCGTATAGCACACGAATCGCATGCTCGATTACGGGGAGCGCAAGATGAACGAACGAGATGTGGTCACGCATGAAGTACGCGGTCAAAGCGCGATCAATCAGCTTCGCACGATCGTCTTGCAGGAGTGGAGTATCGCGAAAATGTGCCGCGAGCTTCTCGGGACCTGCGTGATGTCGCGTGAAGACAGCGTCGAGTACAAGACCCATAAATCCATCATCGATTTCAAGCAGTTTCCGGCCCCAATAGGCGATGTGTGGCTCTGGATCCTCGTGAACGCTCGGGACAAAGATTTGGTTGCCGAACTCGTCGACGATCGTTGAGCGAATCCCGGACGCAATCGGTGCTGAGACCTTCATGATCCGCATCTGCTCTTCAAAGTCCGCTCGACGTCTCCAGAATGACAGGGCGATCCACTGCAGCGCGTCTTCCCATGGTCGCCCCGCCGTATCCTCGACCATCCGTTCAATTTCCTCGCCGGAGATCTGCAAAGACTCGGAGAAGGAGGACATTTCGTCTTTGCTGCGCTCGTTGGCGCCCCGCAGGAGGCCATCAATTCGACGCGCGTCCGCTGTCAGTCCCGCTCCTCGATAAACCGTATGGGCCTCTTGGTAGCACGATGCGGCAATCATCGCGTTGCCTTTGGTCGCGAACTCTTCGAGAATGGACCCGTAGCGTCTCGCTGCGTCACTCAGTTTTTCGACGTCGCTCGTACGGCGATAGTGCTCTTTGAGCCTTTTCCAATATTCTTCGGCACGAAAGCGATTCGTATGCTTCGCGCACTCGTCCAGCCGGAGTTCCATCCATGCGAGAGCTTGCTCTCGCTGCTCGTCTGTCGCCGGCGAGTTCTTGCGCAGCAGCGAAAGATCCGCGGCAACTTGTTCGAGCCGGAATGCTCGGTCTACATCAGGGGATGCGGCGTGGGTGAACAGTGATTGAAGCACCTGTGATGCTCGGACTTGATCACGGATCGCAGATGCGAGGTCGAGAGCTCGACGAAGTGCACGGTCAATCAGGAGAGCGGATCTACTCTTCTCACACTGAGCAATGTAAGAGTCAGTTGCTCGCCTCGCGTCCTCGACATCTTTGTCTATTCCGGCAAGCGACGCGAGATCCCATGCCAGATCTAAGAAACGGGCGACAGCGACGGGATGATCGACTTGCCCGGCGCGTAGCCGGCAGTGCTGGATGAAGTCCGCCGTTATGGCCGACTGCGGGGGAATGGTGAAGGGATCTCCATTCTCTAGGGTTCCTGAGGCCCAAGGGCCAAAGAAGCACCCTTCCCATTGCGAGGAGTCTCGAGTGCTCAGATCCAACGCAATCGCATCGGCGATCGCCTGGTTCCGGTGCTCTGCACTGAAGACCTCCTCCTGGATCCATGCGGTGATCGTCGCAGCGATGGCCTTTTCGGGACTCGACTTGTCATCAGCCAACGCTGCGGAGAGCATTTCTCCAAGCAGCTGAGGCCACTCTGACGTGACGCGGTGCTGGAATCGGTCGGCGTATTTGTCCAAAGTGCTCCCAGACTGTTGCGTTACGCGAACTCCGCCCATTGTGGAGGACGCGGCTTGGGTGCGCACAGAGCACTCCGGTGCTCATGCGGAAGCGTCGTGAGATCCGTGCTGCCCAGGGCGTTGTCGACGTATTCTCAAAGCTGCCCCCGACAGCACCCATTCCTCGCACCGCTGCTAACCGAGAGCCAGAGAGCGCGAGAGTCTCGGCCGCGCCGGCCCGCCGAGCCGGGGGTTCCGGTCGCCACCCACACGCCTAGCCCAAACCCGAGAGCGCCGCCCCCCGCCCCGAACGCCCCCGATCCGGTCCGCTCCCAGTAAACAAACAGGCCCGCGTCCTTGTGGACACGAGCCTGCCAAACTCCCCGAGTAGGACTCGAACCTACAACCTAGCGGTTAACAGCCGCTCGCTCTACCATTGAGCTATCGGGGATCGAGTTGTCGCCGCCGGATCGGCTGAATCACGACATCACACCATGCCGCAACCCCACTGCTCCCCACCGGAACAGTCGGCCAGACAACATAGAGCGGCCCCCGACCCCCGGCAAGGCCAGCACAGACCCCATCGCGCCCGGTGCCGAAGAATCCTCAGCCCCTCGCGCGATGCGACACCCGGTCAGGCTGGGCACGCCCCAGGAGCACCACGGAGACCCGAGCGCATGAGCACACCACCCACAGACCCCACGACACCGTCCTCCGCGCCTACCACGCGGGCTCCCGGACGCACCGTGCTCGGCCGGATCGCCACCCTCGCCACCGTCGGGCTCGTCTGCGCCGCCCTCGGGGCGCTCCTCACCAATGGCCACGTCGATGCTCGCCCACCCGGCGGCTACCTCCCGACCGAGGCACGCGCCGTCGAGCTTTTCGAGGAGGTCTCCCCCTCGGTCGTCTTTGTGCGCACCTCCGCGTTCGAGCGGCGCGGCAACCTCATGCGCGGGGTGATGACCTTCGAGCGGGCGGCCGGCGCCGGCTCGGGCTTTGTCTGGGACAACCGCGGCCACATCGTGACCAACTACCACGTGGTCGAACCGATCTTCGACCGCACCCGCGACGGCCGGCGCGTGCCCGACGGCCGCGTCATCGTTCAGCTGCACGATGGCCGCGAGTACGAGGCCGAGATCGTCGGCTACGCCGAGTACAAAGACATCGCGGTGCTCCGCATCCCCGTCGAGCAGACCGGTGCATCGCTCCGGCCCATCTCGCCGGGCACCTCGGGCGACCTCCGCGTCGGTCAGCAGGTCTACGCCATCGGCTCGCCCTTCGGGCTCGATCAGACGCTCACCACCGGCATCGTCTCCGCGCTCGATCGCTCGATCTCATCCATCGCCGGCCCCGAGATCGACGGCGTGGTGCAGACCGATGCCGCCATCAACCCCGGCAACTCCGGCGGGCCGCTGCTCGACTCCGCCGGACGCCTCATCGGCATCACCACCGCCATCCGCTCGCCCACCGGCAGCTCCGCGGGCATCGGCTTCGCTGTGCCCGTCGACACCGCCCAGCTGATCGTGCCGCAGCTCGTCACCCACGGGCGCGTCACCCGCCCCACACTGGGCGTGCGGCTCGCCACGCTCCGCCCGCGAACGCGCACCGAGCGGCCGCTGCTGGTGGTCGTGGGTGTGACCGAGGGCTCGGGTGCCGAGCGAGCCGGCATCCGCGGCATGGCGCAGGACACCGAGGGCATGACCATCCCCGGCGACATCATCGTCGGCATCGAGGACCGCTCGATCAACGACTTGAAAGACCTCGAAGCCGCCCTGGAGCGGTTCACGCCGGGCGAGACCGTCCGCGTGCGCATCGAACGGTACGACCTGGCTACGCGATCCACACGGACCCTCGAGCTGCCGGTGACCCTGGGCGCGCCGCTCCAGTGAGCGACTCGCACCAAGGCTCCTTTCTCACCAAAGCTGCTTCCGCATCGAGCCGAAGGATGCGAAACTGCACCGTGCGCACGCGCGAGTGAGGAGCCCGGGATGCCCGATGAGTTCGCCGACCTCGACATCCTCTTCCTGCAATCCCGCGAGATCGACGCAGTCGCCGAGCACGAGCGGTACTGCCTGATCGACCTCTGCGGCCTCCAGGAGGAGCAGGTCGACGCGGTCAACGTCCCCCGCGAGGGTTTCGTCGAGTGGGAACGCATCGAGCAGGCCGGCGCCGTCATCGTCGGCGGATCGGGCGAGTTCTCCGCCTCGCAGCTCACACTCCACGACTGGACCGAGCGCCTCCTCGACACCATCCGCCGCATCGTCGACGCTGGGAAGCCGATGTTCGGCATCTCCTACGGTCAGCACGCGATCGCCCGCGCCCTCGGTGGCGAGGTCGTGACCGATGCCTCGCGGCGAGAGACCGGCGTCCGCCCCATCACGCTCACGCCCGCGGGCCACGACGACCCCGTGCTCGGCCGGTGCCCCAAGACCTTCCACGCCCTGCTCGCCCACAACGACCACGTGCTGAACCTGCCCGACTCGTGCGTCAGCCTCGCCTCGAGCGATATATGCACGCACCAGGCCTTCAAGGTGGTCGACCGCCCGGTCTACGGCACCCTCTTCCACGTCGAGCTCACCCCGCGCACCCTCCTCGAACGCCTTCAGCGGTACCGTGCCGCCTACTGCCCGGACCAGGACGAGTTCGAACGCCTCGTGGCCTCACTCCGCCCGACGCCCGACGCCGAGAACATCCTCAAGCGATTCCTCGAGACCTACGCCGCCCGCGTCGCATAAGAACAGCGAACCGCGCCGGAGTGGGCCTCACCCGCGCTTCTCGTACAGCACCGCGCCCGAGTGCGGACGCAACGCGATCGTCCCCCGCTTCCACTCCACACCCTGCCCATCACGCGGGAACTCGCCATCGCGCGTGGCGCACCACCACCGCCCCGCGGGCAACCCGAGCTCGGCCCGCTCACCCGAACCATTGAGCAGCACCGCCGCGCGGTTCCAAGCGTCGTGCCCCGTCACATCGGTGAGCTCGAAGGCCACCACACCCGGCGGCACCATGATCGCCAGCTCTTCATCGAAGAAACGCACCGCGCGCTCGGCCTCGTCCCGCGTCCGCAGGCGGAACATCGGGTGCTCGCGGCGCATCCGCACCGCACCCCGGTGATACAGGAAGTGCCGGAAGGCACGACCCTTCTGCGCCCAATCGATGTTGTTGATCTCGTCGCCCAGGTTGTACGAGTTGTCTTCGCCCTGCTTCGACCGCGCAAACTCCTGACCGCAGTGCATGAACATCACACCCTGGCTCACCGCGATGCTCAAGAAAGCGAGCCGCGCCATGTGCATCCGCTCGGTCTCCGACGCCCCCGCAGCGGCGATCACCAGGCGATCGGCGAGCGTGTGGTTGTCGTGCGCTTCGACGTAGTTCAACGACTCACCGGGCGCATCCGCGAAGGTGCCGACTGATCCACGGATGCCCTTCTTGAGCTCATCGACCTTCGCGCCGGAGATGGCAAACGCCGGATCCTCGATCTCGAAGACCTCGCCACGGAGCGCATCCCGAATCTCGTCATTGAACACCGCCCACCCGCGGCTCCGCTGCGTGCCTTTGTCGTTCACCTCGATCGGCGTCTCGCCGCCGGTCCACGGCTCGCCGTAGATCAGGATCGACTCATCGATCGCACGCACCTCGCGCACTACCGCGTCCATCGTTTCGGCGTCGATCAGGCCCATCAGATCGAACCGGAACCCATCGACGCCGTAGTGGGTCACCCAGTGTGCGATGGACTCGATGATGAACCGACGCCCGTGCACCGATTCACTCCGGAACTCGTTGCCGCACGCCGAACCATCCCACGGCGTGCCATCATCCTTGAAGCGAAAGTACTCCCGCGGCGCGAGCGCCATGAGCGAGCGCAGCCGGTCCGGCCAGAACTCCGCTGTGTGGTTGTAGACCACATCGAGCGTCACGCGAAGCCCAGCCTCGTGCAGCGCACTCACCGCCTCCTTCAGCTCACGAACCGGCGCCTCGACATCCACCGATGAGGCGTACGTATCCATCGGCGCATTAAAGAACAGCGGCATGTACCCCCACTCGTACCGCGCGTCGTACGGCATCGCGAAGGCGTGTACCGGCATGAGCTGAACGACATTGATCCCGAGATCCAATAGGTGATCGAGACCCGTCGGCAGTTCCGAGCCCTCGAGCACGCTCCCGCGGTGCCACAACCCGGGATAGGTGCCGCGCTCGTTCCACGGCAGCCCGGAGCTGTGGTGCCGGGTGAAGTCGCGCACGTGCAGCTCGTAGATCACCGCGTCGGTCGGAGACTCGAGCACCGGCCGCGGCGCCACCGGCGTGCGGTCGGCGCAGAGATACCCTTGGTCGTCGCGGATCAGTTCCGCCCACGGATCAACGATGCCGCTCAGCACGCGTCCATCGCGGTCTACGGCGTAGCTGTACCGCCACCCTCGGAAGTCACCCTCGGCCTCGACACGCCACACCAACGGATCATCGTGATCGCGCACGCAGCTCAGCCGCCGCGTCTCGAGCGTGCCCGGATGCACCAGCTCGAGGCCGACCGCGTCTGCCTCGGCAACGACACCAAACCGAGTGCCCTCGGGTCGGTGGTCGACCCCGACGAACGCTGTGCTGGCCTCGACCGTCGCCGGCGGGCTGCCTGGCTTCCCACTCATCGCCGGACCATAGCCGATCGCTACCCCATCGAGCGGTGCCGATCCCACGTGCGCATCGCCCGCCGACCGAACCCGCTCCGAACACGCCGATCGAGTCACCCGGCACGCGCTCCGTCACCACTCAAACAAGTGCAGCGCGCGGGGTCGGTGGACCGATGCCACAATGCTCGGGCGGCACGCCGCTCGGCCACGATGCTCGACGCCACTCAAGAGACGCCCCGCATGGACGCACCGCCCGATCATCACCAGCCCGCCGATGTCGATCTCTCGCGCCGCGCCGCCCTGGCACGCGTCGCGCAGGCCGCGCTGCTGACCGGCGGCCTGCTCCCGCTCGGTGCCTGCTCGACCGTCCGCGAGCCATCGCGACCCGCGAGCCTCGGCGCCACCATCCACCGGCCCGGCCCCGTGCCCGACTACACCGCCCCGCGGGCCTGGACACCCCTCCCTGAGACCTCGAACACCCAGTCGATTGTCGACGTTCTCCCCCGAACACGCTGGGCAAAGGGCGACCCCATCCCGTCACGCATGAGCCGCATGCACCCGATCACACGCATCACGGTGCATCACGACGGGATGAACGCCTTCACCTCCACATCCGTTGACGCTGCAGCACGACGCATCGACAACATCCGCCGCGGGCACGTCGGCCGCGGATGGGGCGATATCGGCTACCACTACGTGATTGATCCCGCGGGCCGTGTCTGGTCGGGGCGGCCACTCGGCTGGCAGGGCGCCCATGTGAAGGACCACAACGTCGCCAACGTCGGGATCTGCGTTCTCGGCAACTACGAGCGTCAGCACCCGAATTCGGCCCAGCTTGCCGCAGTCGATCGGACCATCTCGGGGCTCATGACGGCTCATAGCGTCTCGCCGAGCCGCGTGTACACCCACCGCGAACTCCGTCCCACCGCGTGCCCAGGCCGTTCGCTCCAGACGCACATGAATGAGCTGCGTCGCTCACGGGGCGCACTCGCCACCACCTGATCGCCGGCACGAGCGGCCAACCCAAACGGGTTCGTGTGGAGCGCCTATCCTCGGGGCTCACCTGGAGGTGCGGCTTTCATGAGTGCCACCACACTGCCCACGCTCGACCCGCCGACCCACGACATCGAGCCGCTTACGCCCGACGACACCCAGATCGACGCGACCCCCGCGGAGTTCGCCGAAGCTGCCCACCGACTCCCGCTGCCCGACACCGTGCGCGGCGGTCAACTCAACTGGCCCTACGTCATCACCATCGTCGGCATGCACGTGCTCGTGCTCGGTGCCTTCGTGCCGTGGCTCTTCACATGGACCGGCCTTGTCGTCGCGCTCGTGGGCGTGCATGTGTTCGGACAAGCAATCAATCTGTGCTACCACCGCCTGCTCGCCCACAAGTCGGCCACCGTGCCCAAGTGGCTCGAGCACACCTTCGTCGTCATGGCCCTGTGCTGCTTCCAGGACACACCCGCCAAGTGGGTCGCCATGCACCGCATCCACCACAAGCACTCCGACGAGCAGCCCGACCCGCACTCACCGCTCGTCAACTTCCTCTGGAGCCACGTCGGGTGGCTCATGATCAAGAACCCCGGCACGCACTCGGTCTCGGCCTATCAGAAGTACGCGTCGGACATCCTCCGTGACCCGTTCTACATGAGCCTCGAGAAGAGCTACACGTGGCTCGGCTACTGGCTCGCCCACGTGCTGGTGTTCTTCGCTGCGGGTGCTGGGCTCGGCGCGCTCACCCAGGGCACGCCGATGGGCGCGTTGCAGGTCGGGCTGTCGATGGTCGTCTGGGGCGTGATCGTGCGCACCGTGCTGGTGTGGCACATCACCTGGTCGGTCAACTCCCTCACCCACCTCTTCGGCTACTCGAACTACACCACCGACGATCACTCGCGCAACAACTGGTTCGTCGCCCTGCTCACCGTCGGCGAGGGGTGGCACAACAACCACCACCACGACCCGGTCAGCGCATCGAATCAGCACCGGTGGTGGGAAATTGATGTGACCTACTACCAGATCAAAGGGCTCGAGAAGCTCGGCCTCGCGAAGAATGTGATGCAGCCGCGCCACGTGCGCCGCGCGGCACGACGCTGAGCGCACGGATACTGGTCTGGTGCTGGTCTGGTGTCGGAGGCATCCTGCCTCCGCGAACGATCAACCGAACCCAATCAGATGGCCTTCGCCGCGACACGCGGAGGCAGGATGCCTCCGCCACCGCTCACGCCTTTCCCTGCGCCGCCACACTCGCCATCGCCGCCTGCACCGCGTCCTGATCGCCCAGGTACTCGCTCTTGATCGGTTTGAGATCGGCGTTCAGCTCGTAGACCAGCGGCACACCTGTCGGGATGTTCACCCCCATGATTTCCTCGTCGCTCATCCCGTCGAGGTGCTTCTTCAGTGCGCGCAGCGAGTTGCCGTGCGCCGCGATCAGCACCGTCTTGCCCGCTTTGATCTCCGGAACGATCGTTCCATCCCAGTACGGCAGCACCCGCTCGACCGTGTCCTTCAGGCACTCGGTCACCGGTACCTCGTCGGCGCCCAGGCCGGCGTACCGGCGGTCGTGGCCCGCGAACCGCTCGTCAGACGGATCCATCGGCGGCGGCGGCACGTCGTAGCTCCGGCGCCAGATCAGCACCTGCTCGTCGCCGTGCTCCGCCGCGGTCTCCGCCTTATTGAGCCCCTGCAACGCCCCGTAGTGTCGCTCGTTGAGCCGCCATGTCCGATGCACCGGGATCCACATCTGGTCGAGCTGATCGAGCGAGATCCACAGCGTGCGGATCGCCCGCTTCAGCACGCTCGTAAACGCCACGTCGAACGCAAACCCCTCCGCCTTCAACAGTTCGCCCGCGCTCGTCGCCTCGCGCACCCCCTGCTCGGAGAGATCAACATCCTTCCACCCTGTGAACCTGTTCTCGAGATTCCAGTCGGACTGGCCGTGCCGCAGCAGGACGAGCTTGTGCATCTCAGGGCTCCTCACGTCATTGTGGAACCGCCACGGTAGGGCACCCACACCGGGCGAACAAGGGCCGAATCCGGTGAGTTCGCCGGTTCAGCTTGACCCGACAATCTCCGATCGGAGAATCAGACTGAAAGGGGCCTCCGCCCATGATCTGCACCCACCCCGGATCGGCGAGAACACGGCGAGTCGGCTTCACACTCATCGAGTTGCTCGTCGTGGTTGCGGTCATCGCACTCCTGATCGGGCTGCTCGTGCCGGCGCTGGCCCAGGCGCGGCGCGCGGCCCAGTTCACCTCCGACCTGTCGAACCTCCGCCAGCTCGCTATCGCGTCGGTGGGCTACACGGTTGATGTCGAGGCCTTCCCCATCGGGTACGTGGAGCGAGCCGGCTCGTGGAATCTCCGCGGGCACCGGTTCGGCGGGATGTCCACCGCTGAAGACCTCGCCACCGTGCAAGACGGCTTCGAGTACTCGCCGTACTACGAGCGACCGATCAACGAGCGGATGTACGACGATGTGTTCCCCCGCGAGTGGGACGAGGTCGAGGTGATCGCCAACGAGGATCGCGTTCGCCGCAACGAGTTCATCTCGCCGCGCGATGCGCCCGAGCGGTCGACCTACGCCGACGCGGCCCTCTACCCCAACGCGCAGCTCCCCTACTGGGGAAGCCGCTCCGCGGACGATGTGCTCGGCACGAGCTACTCGTTCAACACCTGGTTCAACGACAGCCCGGGATGGGACTTCCCAAACGGGAACTCGTTCGAATCGTTCGAGGAGAACAAGCGGGCGATCGACGATCGAGTCGAGCGGATCGCTCGGTCCATCCTGTTCAACGAGGCGCCGTCCCGCTTCGTGATGATCCACGAGTACGCGGTTGAATACACACGCCGTGCTTCGGTGACCACCGGTTTCGGCGATACGGTCCGCGTGATGATCCCCGGCTTCTACGCGTACGCCGAGGATCAGCCGCGGAGCGGCAACGTCGACAACGAACGACCGATGGGCTACCTCTCCGCATTCGGCGATGGGCACGCCCGCTCGGTGAATGTGGACCCGCAGAGTTTTCGGCCAGGCTTCTGGGATCCGGCCCAGCACATCAGCGTGCTCCCCAACGGCCATCCGATCCCCGCAACAGGGCGTGACTACGCCTTCGGCAGCACCGCCCGCTTCCCGGACTGGGTCGACAACGCGATCACGCCGGAGTGATCCCAGCGCCAGAGAAACGCTTTGACTCCGAAAATCCGCTGAATCTTCGGTATAGGTCTTGAAGACTCGCGGGTTTGCCGCACAATCTGGCAATATCGCCTGTCCGGGCGTGCTCGGGGTTGGGGCTTCGGGGCGTCCGGCTGTGGGGGTGGTTCATGCTGATGGGTCTTCGCTGCCGTCGTGGTTTTACGCTGATCGAGCTTCTCGTGGTGGTTGCAGTGATCGCGCTGCTGATCGGCCTGCTGGTGCCGACACTCGAACGGACGAGGCGAAGTGCTCAATTGATGCAGGACTACTCCAACCTCCGCCAGCTGTCCCTCGCGAGCATGGCGTACACGACCGACTTCGAGCGCTTTCCAATCCCGGACATGGGGCTCATCGGGAACTTTCTCTACGAACCCGTCGGCTATGCCTTCGGCGGTATGACACCGGCTCCAGAGCTGGCGAACAGCTCCGCCGCTGAGTTCCTCTACTACCCCGAGTACGCGCGGCCCATCAATGGGTACCTCTACACGGACATCCAGCCGCGGCCCTGGGACGGAGTTGAGATCGACGCCGAGGAAGATCGCCGGCTCCGCGAAGAGTTCATCTCTCCGCAAGATGACCAGTTCCTCCCGATCTACGACCTGTTCGGCAGCGAGGTCCGTGATGGCCGATCCTCCTGGGAGGCCTACGGCACCAGCTACGTGGCCAACACATGGTTCGTCGCCAGCCCCGGCTTCGACGTCAGATTGACAACCAATATGACGCGCGACGAGATGCTCGAGGTGCTCGCGGATCGCATCGACCGCATGTCCCGCAGCATGCTTCTCAACGAGAACCCATCGAGACTGGTCGTCACGCACGAGCACGCCATCGAGGTGCTCCGCTCAAACTCGCGTGTCGATCAGCAGATCGGTGGGGCCACCGTCGATCGAAGTATGTTCCCGGGGCTCTACAGCAACGAGGCCGTCGTCGCGCTCGATAACGCCCAAGGCAGCTTAGACACCCAGCAGCAAGACTACTTGTGCTCGTTTGCCGACGGCAGCGCCAAGCTCCAAGCCATCAAGGTTGATGACTTTTTGCCCGGCGGATGGCTCCCCCAGTTCGAGTCCGACGACTTCCTGCACCCTCGCCCCGCGAGCGGCCCCGATTACACCTTCGGAAGCACCGTCATCAACAAGAACGGTGCCTCGCGCGACCTGTTCGGCAACGACATCTGAGGCACGGCCCTCGCTCACAACACCAGCGGTTCAGTACGCCAGCACCGTGTGCATCTCACCGAACCCGTCGACCTTCGCCCGCCCCGCTAAGAACTCAAGCTCGATCAGCACGGTAATCCCCGCGATCGACGCGTCGCACCGCTTCACCAGCTCGCACGCGGCCCGCATCGTGCCGCCCGTCGCGAGCAAATCGTCCACCAGCAGCACGCGGTGACCGGGTTCGAGCGCATCCGTATGCAGCTCGAGCGAGTCGCTCCCGTACTCCAGCTCGTACTCGAACGCGAACGTGTCCCGCGGCAGCTTGCCCGGCTTGCGGATGGGCACGAATCCCGCCGAGAGCGACTGCGCGATCGCGGTCCCGAAGATGAACCCGCGCGACTCGGCCCCCACCACGTGCGTGACCTGCTTGCCGCGGAACGGGTTGGCCATCAGCTCGACCGCGAGGGCCAGGGCCGCCGGGTCGGCCAGCAGCGGCGTGAAATCCTTGAACACGATGCCCGGCTTGGGGAAGTCGGGCACATCGCGGATGAGCCCGCGAAGGTGGAGGGCGCCCGGCCAGTGCTGCTCGGAGGAGGAGGTGGTCGTCATGCAAGCCACGGTAGCGGGCGGGCTTGCCCCGTGGCCGGAGCGTGCTATGCTCCCCGCCGATGAACTCGGCCCAGGTCAAAGCCACCAAAGCGAAGAAGCGTCTCAAGGCGTGCGCGCGGTTGCTGCGACCGGTCGGCTGAGGTTCATCCCTCCCCCACCATCCACGAGCACCCGCGCCCCCGCCGATCATCGGCCTCCCGTGCTGCCTGGCCGCACCGGTGACCGATGCCACACTGTCCCCATCCCCCATGTCCCCCAACCGGAGCCAACGTATGAGCGACACCGCGAATCTCACCGTGACCTGCCCCGAGACCGGCGAGGTCATCACCCTCGACCGCCAGCCGATGGTCGGCGAGATCATCACCACCTCCCAGGGCCTCGAGCTCGAGGTGACGAGCCTCGAGCCGCTGACCGTCGAGGTGGCGCCGGAGGTCGAGGAGGACTGGGGAGAGTGAGCACCGGGACAAAGTCGTAGCTTGTGATTCGGGATTCGTAGTTCGGATGACACTTCGACCCCGATCGATCTCCCCCCGAACTACGAGCTACGAACCACGAACTCCAACACCAGGATCAGACCACACCCCAAACCCACACCCATGATCGCCCTCCTCTACGCCCGTATCCGCCCCGAAGAGCGCCTCATCGCTGAAGCAATGGCCGCGCGCTCCATCGAGCACGAGCTCGTCGATGTGCGCACGCTCGTGTACGACCCCGAGTCGCTCGGCGACCTCGCCCGGTTCGATGTCGTCTTCGACCGGTGCCTCTCGCTCACGCAGGCAGCCGTCGCGCTCGAGATCCTGGGCGGGCTCGGTGTGCGCACCGTCAACCCGATCGACACCGTCCGCGTGTGCTCGGACAAGCTGGCCACCACCGTCGCCCTCGCGAGGGCGGGCATCGCCCAGCCCCGCTGCCGCGTCGCCACCGACGCCGACGCCGCACTCCGCGCCGTCGAGGAGATCGGCTACCCGTGCGTGCTCAAGCCCACCGTCGGCTCGTGGGGCCGCCTGCTCGCCCGGCTCAACGACCGCGACGCTGCGGAAGCGGTCATCGAGCACAAGGCCACGCTCGGCTCGGTCGCCCACTCGGTCTTCTACATTCAGGAGTTCATCGACAAGCCGGGGCGCGACCTGCGGATCTTCACGGTCGGCGGGCGGGCCATCGCGGGCATCGAACGCCGCGCCGAGCACTGGGTCACCAACACCGCCCGCGGCGCCGAGGCCGCGGGCATCACGGTGACCGATGAGATCCGCGACATCTCCGAACGCGCCGCTGCGGCGATGGGCGGCGACATCGTCGCGGTCGACCTGCTCGAGGACCCCGAGCGGGGCCACCTCGTCTGCGAGTGCAACCACACGATGGAGTTCCGCAACTCGATCGCCGCCACCGGCGTCGACATCCCCGGCCTCATGGTCGAGCACGTCGCCGAAGTCATGGAGCGAGCACGCGCCAAGAACGAGGCGAGCCGCGGGCGCACGCCCGCGGACCACCCCGCCAATCCGCGCGAGGTGGCCCCATGACCACCCCCGAGCGCCTCACCGCCGCCATCATCGGCGGCACCGGCTACACCGGCGGCGAGCTCCTCCGACTCCTGCTCGATCACCCGCGCGCGGATGTCGCCGCGATCACCTCGCGCTCCGCCCTCGGCAAGCCCATCACCCTCTGGCACCCCAATCTCCGCGGACGCACCGCCCTCAAGTTCACCGACCCGGGCGAGCTGCTCGCGGCCGACACGCCGCTCGACATCGCCTTCCTGTGCATGCCGCACGGTGAGTCCAGCGCCCAGATCGACCGGTGGGCCGATCGCGCCACACGCCTCATCGACCTCTCCGCCGACTTCCGCCTCCGCGACCCAGCCCGGTACGAACGTCACTACGGCGCCGCGCACCCCGCCCCCGCGTGGCTCGACCGGTTCACCTACGGCCTGCCCGAGACCAACCGCGAGGCCATCCGTGGCGCGGCCCACGTCTCCGGCGTCGGGTGCAACGCCACCGCGATGAACCTCGCGCTCCTCCCCCTCGCCCGCGCTCAGCTCATCGACCGCGTCGTCGTCGAGGTCAAGGTCGGCTCCTCCGAGGGCGGCGCGACTCATTCGCCCGCGACGCACCACCCTGTGCGCACCGGTGTGGTCCGCTCCTTCGCCCCCACCGGCCACCGCCACCAGGCCGAGGTCGAGCAGGAACTGTTCGACCGCAACGGGGCGCCCTTCGAGCTCCACGTCTCGGCGACCGCCATCGACATGGTTCGGGGTGTGCTGGCCACCGCTCACATCTTCCCCAAACGCACGGTCGACGAGCGGGAACTCTGGGCCATCTTCCGCGAGACCTACGCGGATGAGCCCTTCGTCCGCATTGTGAAGGACCGGGCTGGGCAGTACCGCCTGCCCGAGCCAAAGATCCTGGCAGGCACAAACTATGCCGACGTCGGCTTCGCCCTCGACAGCGCGGGCAACCGCATCGTCGCCATCAGTGCCATCGACAACTTGATGAAAGGAGCCGCCGGCTCAGCGGTGCAGTGCATGAACCTCATGTGCGGCTTCGACGAGACCGAGGGCCTCACCTTCCCGGGGCTCCACCCCATCTGACCGAGCCCCCACGACATCAGCGGACGAGCCATGTTCGGACGACGCAAGAAATCACCACCCACGCCCACCGCACCCGCCTTTCCGCTCGACGAGCATCTCTTCCGCGAGTTCATCGAGATCACCCACCACTCGCTCACCCACGCACGCATGCTCTGCTTCAAAGGACAGCCGAAGACCGCTGCGGGCTTCCTGAGCGAACTCGAGTGGCTCGTCGTCAGCGTCGGCCGCACCCCCGCTCACGACATAGTCGAGGACGCCACACGCCGCCTCAGCCACTACGGCCGGAGGCACAACGACAACATCGGCCAGGTCCACCTGCTGAAGCTCTTCGGCCACCTGACGCAGCACGAGTTCTTCCCACCGAGTCCCGAGCAAGGGTCCGCATCATGAGCCACGCACCACTCATCATCAAAGTCGGCGGCGGCGAGGGCATCGACATCACGCCCGTCTGCCACGACGTCGCCGAGCTCGTCTCCGCGGGCCGGCCCGTCGTCCTCATCCACGGCGGCTCGCACGAGACCAACATCGTCGCCGAGAAGCTCGGGTGCCCGCCCAAGTGGATCACCAGCCAGTCCGGCCGCACGAGCCGCCGCACCGACCGCGAGACCATGGAGATCTTCCAGATGGTCTACTGCGGCAAGGCGAACAAGAGCGTGGTCGAGCAGCTCCAGAAGCTCGGCGTGAACGCGGTCGGTCTCTCTGGCATGGACGGCCGCGTCTGGCAGGGCGAGCGCAAGGGCGCGATCCGCGCGGTCGAGAACGGCCGAGTGCGCGTGATCCGTGATGACCTCTCGGGCACCGTCAAGACGATCAACGCCGACCTGCTCCGCTCGATGCTCGATGCGGGTCTGACACCGGTGCTCTGCCCGCCGGCGATCTCGACCGAGGGCGACCCGATCAACGTCGATGCCGACCGCGCCGCCGCCGCCACCGCTGGTGCACTGAGGGCCGAGGCACTGGTGCTGCTCTCGAACGTGCCGGGGCTGCTCGCCGATGTGAACGACGCCGGCTCACTCATTCATTCGGTCGCACCTGCTGAACTCCCGACCGTGCTCGAACGGCACGCACAGGGCCGCATGAAGAACAAGGTGCAGGGCGCGGGCGAGGCACTCGACGCGGGCGTCGGCACCGTCGTCATCGCGAGCGCCAACGTGGATCGACCGGTGTTCACCGCCCTCGAGGGCCACGGCACAGTCTTCGCATACGACCACAGCACAGGCGTCTCGCCGGTGCGCACCGCGGGAGAAGCCCAATGACCGCGCACCCCACGACCGATCGCGATGCCGAATCGCTCATCGAGGACCTCGTGCGCATCGAGAGCTACTCCGGCCTCGAGCGCCGCGCCTCCGAGCACCTCGCGGGGTGGCTCGGCGAACGCGGCTTCGATGCGGGTGTCGACCGCTCCGACTCGGCCTTCGCCCGCCGCGGTGCGCACGAGTCCGACCGCCTCGCCCAGCTCGTGCTGCTCGGCCACATCGACACCGTGCCGGGCACCATCGAGCCGCGTGTCGAGGGCGGCATCCTGCACGGGCGTGGCTCGGTGGATGCGAAGGGCCCGCTGTGCGCGTTCGCTGTCGCAGCAACCCGCGCCGAGTTACCCGAGGGCGTCGAGCTCGTCGTGCTCGGATGCACCGAAGAAGAGGCGGAGACCTCGCGCGGCGCGCGCCACGCGCTGAGCCATTACTCGCCCGACGCGGTCATCATCGGCGAGCCGAGCGCCTGGAACGGCATCACACTCGGCTACAAGGGCCGGCTGCTCGCCACGTACGAGCTCACGCAGCCCTGGGCCCACTCCGCGGGCCCCGAAGGCTCGGCGTCCGACGCGGCGATGGACTGGTGGCGCCGCGTGATGACCCACGTCGGCATCACCAACCACGAGCCGAGCATCGGTTCGGGCGCCGACCGCCGCCGAGGCATCTTCGACTCCCTCCAGGCCACCGTGCACGAGGTGCAGAGCTTTAACAACGGGCTGACCGACTCCGTGCGCATGCACTGCGGCTTCCGCCTGCCGCCCGATCTCCACCCCGATGCCCTCGAAACCGAGCTGCGCCGATGCCTCGACGAGCAGGGCGTCGACACCCGCCCAGCCCTGCACTGCATCGGCAGGGAGCTGGCCCACCGCTCGCCGCGCAACGATGCGTGCGCCCGCGCCCTCCGCGCGAGCATCCGTGCCGAGGGCGGCCGGCCCATCGACAAGGTCAAGACCGGCACGAGCGACCTGAACGTTGTCGGCCCCGTGTGGAGCTGCCCGATCGTCGCCTACGGCCCTGGCGACTCCTCGCTCGACCACACGCCGCACGAGCACCTCGAGCTCGCCGAGTACCACCGTGCCATCCGTGTGCTCACCCGCGCGATCGAAACGCTGACCCACGAGCTCGTCAGCGCGAAAGCCGCCTCGCCCGCTGGGGCTGTTGCATGAGCGCGGGCCCGCGGACGATGGTCGAGAAGATTGCTGGTGCCCACGTCGTGGGCGATGCGGACGCGGTGCGCCCCGGCGCCTTCGTCCGCATCCGCCCCAAGCATGTGATGACGCACGACAACACCGCGGCGGTCATCCCCAAGTTTCGGGCAATCGGCAAGGGGCACCCGGCAATGGGACGTGAGATCGCGATCGCCGATTCAGCCCAGCCGGTCTTCGCGATCGACCACGACATCCAGAACCACACCCCCGAGAACCTCGGGAAGTACGCGAAGATCGAGTCCTTCGCCCGCGCGCACCACATCGACTACTACAAGCCCGGCACCGGCATCGGGCACCAGGTGATGTGCGAGCGCGGGTACGTGACCCCCGCCTCGATGGTGGTCGCGTCCGACTCGCACGCCAACCTGTACGGCGCGCTCGGGTGCCTTGGCACACCCGTGGTACGCACGGACGCGGCGGTCATCTGGGCCACGGGCACCACCTGGTGGCGTGTCCCGCCGATCGCCCGTGTACACCTGACCGGCACGCTGCCCGACGGCGTGAGCGGCAAGGATGTGATCGTCGCGCTCTGCGGCACCTTCAACCGGGGCGAGGTCCTCAACCATGCGGTCGAGTTCGTCGGCGAGGCCATCGGGCACCTGTCCATCGCCGAGCGGATGGCCATCTGCAACATGACCACCGAGTGGGGCGCTCTCGCCGGCGTGATGCCAGCCGATGCGCGCACCTTCGAGTGGCTCCACCAACGAGCCGCGAGCGCAAACCCGCGGACCAACGAACGACTGACATCCACACTCATCGACGATCTCGAATCGCGCACGCACGAGTTCGCCGCCGATACCGACGCCACCTACGCCATCGAGCTCGAACTCGACTGCTCCACGCTCTCGCCCGCGGTAGTCGGCCCCAACTCGGTCGACACGCTGCGGAGCGTGGACGAGTTGGAGCGCAAGCGGATCCCGATCCAGAAAGCGTACCTGTTGAGCTGTGTGAACGGCCGTCTCGAAGATCTGCGCGCCGCAGCGGCGATCCTTCGTGGCCACCGGGTCGCCGAGGGCGTGGCCCTGTATGTCGCACCGGCCTCGGCAGAGGTCCGCGCCGACGCCGAGACAGATAGCACCTGGCAGACACTGATGGACGCCGGCGCGATCGAGCTGCCGCCCGGGTGCGGCCCGTGCATCGGCCTCGGCGCGGGCACCGCTGAAGCCGGTGAGATCGCCATCAGCGCGACCAACCGTAACTTCGAGGGCCGCATGGGCAGCCGCGATGCGCAGGTCTACCTCGCCAGCCCGGCTGTCGTCGCGGCATCCGCTGCAGCCGGGTTCATCGCCAGCCCCAACGGTGCCACACCACGCACCCTGCGCGCCCGAGTTGTCGCGCAGCGACACCCCGAACCCATACCTTCGCGAGCTGCGGGCGCACGCCCGCGGACCGGTCGCCCGACGACCACACCAACCCGCGGCCTCTTCCTTGACCGAGACTCGATCAACACCGATGCCATCTACGCCGGCAAGTGGACCTACACCGAGGGCATGACGCCGGAGGAGATGGCGGCCGTGCTCTTCGAGAACTACGACCCCGCGATCGCCGGTGAGCTCCGCGCGGGCGATGTGCTCTTCGCGGGGGCGAACTTTGGCACCGGCTCATCCCGCGAGCAGGCCGCCACGGCCCTCAAGGCGGCCAGCGTTCGGTGCGTGGTCGCTGCGAGTTGCTCGGAGACGTACCGCCGCAACGCCTTCAACAACGGCTTCGTGATCGTCGAGTGTGCGCACGCGATCGAGCACCTGCGATCGGCTGGGAGAGCTGGCATCGGGTGGCGCGTGATCGATCAGCCCGTCTCGATCGATCTCGGTGGCGGGTGGGTCGCGATCGGTGATCATCGATTCGACTTCGCGCCCCTCCCCGAGTTCATGCAGCAACTGATCAACCTCGGCGGGGCCGAAGCGCTCGCCGCGCGGTGGCTGGCCGAATCACCAATCGACACCGAGATCGTTCCAACCGGAGGTAAGCGATGAGTGCGCACCGGATCGCGGTACTCCCCGGCGACGGCATCGGCCCCGAGGTGTGCACCGCGGCCCAGCAGGTGCTCGAGTCGGCCGGGCTCGATGCCGAGTGGGTCGGTGCGCCCGTCGGATGGACCGAGTGGTGCGAGCGGGGCGAGCCGCTCCCGCCCGCGACGCTCGAGCTGATCCGCGAGACCCGGGCCTGCCTCTTCGGTGCCATCACCAGCAAGCCGGCCGCGGAGGCCTCCGCCGAGCTCGTGCCCGCGCTCCGCGACCGCGGGCTGACCTACCGCTCCCCCATCGTTCGCCTCCGACAAGAGCTCGGCCTGCACACGTGCGCACGCCCGTGCCGCTCGCTCCCCGGTGTGCCCGGTGCGTTCGAGGGTGTCGACATTGTCGTGTTCCGTGAAAACTCCGAGGGCGAATACCTCGGCGTCGAGTTCAATGGCCTGCCGGCATGCGTGGCCAACCACGAGCGGTCCGTCGCCCATCGCAACCTTCCTGGCGGCACCGTTGCGACGAGCTGCCGTGTCGTGAGCGAAGCCGCGTGCGAACGGATCTGCACCGGCGCGTTCGACTTCGCCCGTGCGCACGGTCGCCGGCATGTCACCCTCCTCGAGAAGGCCAACGTGCTCCGCACCACCGGCGAGGTGATGGTGCGGAGCTTCCGCCGCGTCGCCGATCGCTACCCCGAGATCGAGACCAGAGAAGAGCACATCGACGCCGCGTGCATGCACGCTGTTCGCGACCCGGCACGGTACGACGTGGTCGTCGCGGGCAACCTCTTCGGCGACATCTTCTCCGATCTGGCAGCGGGCCTCGTCGGCGGGCTCGGGTTCGCGCCGAGCGCGAACACCTCCGGTCCGCGCTCCGAGGGTGGGACGGGCGTGTTCGAGCCGACCCACGGCTCCGCGCCGGACATCGCGGGGAAGAATCTGGCAAATCCGATCGGGTGCGTGCTCGCCGGCGCGATGCTGGCCGAATGGCTCGGCGAGCGCCCAGCGGCCGAACGCGTGCGCACGGGCGTGGAGCACGTGCTGACGAAGGGCGATATCCGCACACCCGACATGGGCGGTACCGCGAGCACCGACGACATGACCGAGGCGCTCGCCCGCGCGTGCGCCGCACACAAGACGAACGATGCGATCACCGCACCACACGATGCACGGGGTAACCAATGAGCCTGGCCGACTACGCGATCATCGAGAGCACGCTCCGCGAGGGCGAGCAATTCGTCAACGCGTTCTTCTCGACCGAACAGAAGATCCGCATCGCCACGATGCTCGACGCGTTCGGCGTGGAGTACATCGAACTGACGAGCCCGCTGGCCAGCCCGCAGTCACGCCAAGACTGCGAGACCATCGCCCAGCTCGGCCTGAAGGCCAAGACGCTCACCCACACGCGGTGCAACATGGTCGACGCCAAGCTCGCGGTCGAGACCGGCGTCGACGGCGTCGACACCGTCATCGGCACCTCGTCGCAGCTCCGCAAGTTCAGCCACGGTAAGTCGATCGATGAGATCATCGCCATGGCCCGCGACGTGATCGGGTACCTGCGCGAGCAGAACGTGGAGGTTCGCTTCTCAACCGAGGATTCGCTCCGGTCCGACACCGAGGACATCTTCCGCATCTACGAGGCCGTCGCCGAGATGGGCGTCGACCGTGTGGGTGTCGCCGACACCGTTGGTGTGGGGTCGCCGCGGCAGATCTACGAGCTCGTCTCGCAGCTGCGCGAGCGGGTGTCCTGCGACATCGAGTTTCACGGCCACAACGACTCGGGGTGCGCGATCGCGAACGCCCACGCCGCCCTCGAAGCGGGCGCCACGCACATCGACACGAGCGTGCTCGGCATCGGCGAGCGCAACGGCATCGCCAGCCTCGGCGGCTTCATCGCACGGATGTACGTGGAGGACCCCGAGCTGGCCCGGACCAAGTACAACCTGCGGCTGCTCGACCAGCTCGATCAAATGGTCGCACAGATGGTCGGCATCAACGTGCCGTTCAACAACTACATCACCGGCTACTGCGCGTTCACCCACAAGGCCGGCATCCATGCAAAAGCGGTGCTGAACGACCCGAGCACCTACGAGGCGCTGCGGCCGGAGGACTTCGGGCTGACCCGCTACGTCTCGATCGCGCACCGACTCACCGGCTGGAACGCGGTGAAGAACCGCGCCGAGCAGCTCGGGCTGGCGCTCGACGACCGCACGGCGAAAGCACTCACGGAGAAGATCAAGGCGCTGGCGGACGACGGGGCGCTCACGCTCGGTCAGGTCGACGCGATGCTGCACAAGGCGGCGGCGGAACCGGAGACGGTGGAAGCCGCGGCCTCATCTTGAGATCAGTGGGTGGCACCGGTGGCTTGCCCACCAGTGTTCGGGTTCGGCCATCGTATCGCACACGATCGGAACTCCTGTGGTCCCTCGCGATCACCGACTACGCGAACGCGTCGAGCATCTTTAGATTCGACACTGTGAGAGTGCCTGCCCATTCGGCTTTGGCTTGTTCCCACGCCTCCTCGTCGCGTCCCCAGTGCCATGTTGGCTGCCACGAGCCGTTGTGGTGCTGCTGGCGAGCGACGAACTCGAGGTTCTGATGCAGCGCGGTCTTGAAGATGCCTGCCACGAGCGCATCCGGGCGACGGGCGTACCAGACCGGCTGCGGCTCGTACTCGATCCAGCGTTCCTCCTCGAGCTTCACCACGCTCAGCACCTGTTTCGAGAGGCTCACCAACAGGATCTCCTGCTGAGCCGGCGCGAGTGACTCCACATACCGCATCGCGCACAAGACGCCGTGGGGCTCGGCGGTCTCGGTCGCGGCGAGCCAGAGCATCGCGCGTTCGTTGAGCAATGCGAGCAGATCGCACGGGACATGCTCGCGGTACCGGTTGAAGATGCCCACGACCTCGATGTTGGGATTCGCCCAGTCGGCCTGCTCGGGTGCGTACCGCACCGGCTGGTACAGGTTCCACCACCGCGCGCGAGGGTAGTCCTCGATCTTCGGGCACACCGGGGGCCACGCATGGGCATCGGTGTCGTAGGTTTTGAGGAGGTACGAGAGACCGCGTTCAACGATGGGCTCGCTCGCGGGTACATCGTGACCAATCAGGTACTGGAACGCCACGGTGGTCGCAGTGACCGAGGACATGGGCACTCGGAAGTCCGGCTCCATCGCATTGCCGAACCCACCATCTGGATTCTGAAAACGAGCGAGTGCCTCGATCAACTCATCCTGGTTGCCCTGATCTAGATGAATCCTGAGAGACGCGCGATCAACCGGTCGGGCATGGTGCTCGACGAATGCGATGGCTCGTTCCCGGGCCTCACGAGTCTGCATACACCCACTCTACGGCGATGAGCCGTACGGCGTGTCGTCGTGGCGCGGTGAATGCAACGGGCTCGGGTGTCAGCTTCTCCGCAGGTGTTTGGCATTGCCGGTGTTCGCACTGGTCGGCGAGGCAACACCGGAACCGGCGAGGTCTGATGTTCGTGGGAGCGAGACGCTCTCACCACCGGTTAACAGGGCTCTGAGGTGATGCCGAGTGCGCTCCGGAGGGCGCCCGCAGTGGTGGCGCTGTTCAGCCCGCGTTTGCCGAAACCCGGACCGGCGCCGGCGGCCTCAGCGTCCTGCTGCGCATCGTCGTAGTTGCTGATCAGGATCCATGCGGGTGCATCGGCTCGCTCGCGCATGAGATCAACGCCGAGACGGTGGCGAAATCGGCCGTCGAGGACGCGGTTCACGAGCAGCAACCCGGCGTATGGGAGTTCGGCGTCGAGGCTTGCATCGTCGTTGGCAGCGCGCACCTCAGCGTGCGGCACCGCGCGCTCGACCGCACGCCGCAGACCACCCGAGTCGGCCCCGCAGTGACCCACCAGCACCACCCGAGGACGCTCACCCATCCTGCCACTCGCGATCGATCGAAACGGTCCGCGCGGCCACCATAATCCTCACCCCACCCGCAAGCTCGAACCGGCGCGGCTCCGTGGAGTCATCCGCGATCGCACCGAGCACGGGCTCGAGCGCCCGCGATGTCAACGAGTCCGCGTGCTCACCGGCGGTGAGCGAGAGCGCCGCACGCCGCACCCCCTCTCCGAGCACGATGGGCAGCTCTTGCTGCAACTCAGCACGCGACCACTCGCGCAAATCGCCGAAGACCGCACCGGCACGCCGGCGCACCACCTCGGCCGCCTGCCCGATGAGCGAGGCCGACGATGCCGCCCGCTCCGCACCCGCGGGCGCGATGTCGTGCAGCGCGGGGAGCACCCGCGCACGCAGCGCGGCCCGTCGACGAGTCGTGTCGTCGTTGGTCGCGTCGTGGTGCGGCACCCATCCGAACTCGGTGCAGAGCTCGCCGAGGTCCGTTCGCCGAACACCCAGGGCCGGCCGAACCAGCGTCGTCCGCTCGTCGAGCGGACGGACACCGGGCATGCCGGACAGACCGTCCAGCCCCGCCCCTCGAACCAGCGCCATCACCAGCGTCTCGAGCTGATCGTCCGCGTGATGGGCGGTCGCGACGAAGCGGATGCCAAGCTCCGCACCCATCGCCGCCAGCGCGTCGTACCGCGCCCGCCGGGCCTGATCCTCCGCGTTGCCCGGCGCCACACGCACCTCGGACACACGAAAGGGCACACCCAATCGATCCGCGAGCCCCGCAGCGGCGTCCCGGTCGGCACAGGCCTCCTCACGCGGGCGCAGGTCATGCACCACGTGGGCCATGGTCACCCGCTCCGGCTCACCAGCGGCGAGCGCGATCGCCAGCCCACCCGAGTCCGACCCCGCGGAGCACGCCACGAGCGTGTGTTCGCCACCTGTCAGCGCCCGCCACGTCGCGATCACCCGCTTCGCTGCGGGCGTCCACCGCACCGGGCGGCGGCGGGGTGTCGGTGTGGCGCGGAGCGTGCCCATCGACCGATCATACGGAGGCAACGACGCGCAGCGGAGGATCCGGGTGCCGATGGTCAACGCGATGCTGGCACAACTCGGCGGCGACACCGGGCCAACCTGGATGTCCGGCGCGTTCATGGCTGCGGGCATCAGCGTGCTCTGCATCACCCTGCTGCGACGCGTCTGGCGGCGCCGGGCCGCGAGCGCCAGACGCCGAGCCGGTGCGGATCGCACGACGTCCTCGACCGCCGCGGTTCGCCCTCCCGAACGAACCACCCCCTCGACGCCATCGACCACGTCCGCGCGCGCGCGGCACGACGCCGCCATGCTCGACATCGAGCAGGCAGCCCGGACCGCAGCCGCACAGATCGACAACCGCCGCCGCGCGCTCGAATCCCTCATCCACGAGGCCGACGAGCGCATCGCCACGCTCCGTGAACTCACGGTGTACTCGGCCTCAACGCGGGCGTCCTTGTCCCCGCCCGCAAACAGATCGAACGAGTGGGATCAGCAAGAATCAGTGATGCCGGCGGTCGAAACACGAGCGGTCACGCCCGAACCGGCCGCATCGCGGGACCGGCTCCGCGCACGAGTCTTCGAACTCGCCGACGCGGGCGTCGAGAACGCCTCGATCGCGCGCGAAGTCGGCGAGGGGATCGGGACGGTGGAGCTGCTGCTCGCGCTGCGCGCCGTGGGCACTGGGCAGGGGTGAGGGGCCAGTTGGCTCGCATCCACCCGCAAGCGAGCCACCGGTGGCATGGGTTTACTTGCCGTATCGCACACCCGGCGGCACGGGTCGCTGACTGGTGTCGGTCTCGATAAGGCTCGCCACCGGCGCTGCGCAGTAGTCCAGGCTGAACGCCCCCGCTGGACGGTGGTTGCCGGAGAGGCCAAAGCCGCCGAATGGCAGCGTGCCGGACGCCCCCGCGGTCGCGTTGTTGACGTTCACGCACCCGGCGCGGACCTCGTTCAGAAAACGAGCCGCTGCGCCGCCGGAGCCAACATCGGCGGTGAACACCGCAGCCGCGAGCCCGAAGCGTGTGGCACCGACCTGCCCAATCGCCTCGTCGAGCGATGACACGCTCGCGATGCGAACAAGCGGGCCGAAGATCTCGATGTCGCACCCGGGTGCCTCGCCTTCTTCGGGTGTGAAGCGATCGACACGCGTGATACCCGGGCTCACGAAGTGGCCACCGGATGGGTGGTCGAGCACCTTGCTCTCGATCACCGGTGTCGCACCGCCACGCACCCACGCCGACTGCGCGTTGACGACCGCTGTTGCTGCATCCTCCGTGATCACCGGCCCCATGAACACATCCTGCCCCGCCTCGCCCCGCGGATCACCGATCAGGACCGTCGAGGTGAGCGTGGCCATCTTCTTGACGAACGCGTCGATCACACGCTCATGCACCACGATGCGCCGCGTACACGTGCACCGCTGACCGGCGGAGATGAACGAGCCGCGAAGACACTCGAGCGCCGCGTGCTCCAGATCGGCGTCCTCGTGTACATATGCAGCGTTGTTGCCACCCATCTCGAGCGCGATGATCCGGCCGGGGTGATCGAGATTCGCCTCCACGATCCGCCGGCCGACGGGCCACGAGCCGGTGAACAGGATGCCGTCGAGAGCCGCGTGCGTCACCAGCGCCGCAGCCACATCACCCGCGCCGTGAACAAGATTCACCACACCGGGCGGCCCACCGACACCGGCAATCGCCTCGCGGTAGAGCTCCGCGAGCCGGTGACCACACGCCGGTGCCTTGTCCGACGGCTTGAACACCACCGTGTTGCCCATGAGCAGCGCCGGCACGATGTGGCCGTTGGGCAGGTGCATCGGGAAGTTGAACGGCCCGACCACCGCCATCACGCCGTGCGGACGGAAGCGAGCCGCCCCTCGGCGCGTCGGCGTGATCTCCAGCTCGTAGTCCGCC
>JBCDJJ010000017.1:0-52411 GCA_038747915.1 Planctomycetota bacterium
CGTGTACCAGAACGCACGCTCGACGGACTGCGTGTCCCAGCTGACCGTGCCATGGTTGGCGAGGATCACCGTGTTGGCGTTCTTGACGTGGGGGAGCACGGTCTTGGCGAAGTCCCACGTGCCGGGTGTTTCATAGACCGCCAACACGGTGATCCTCGCCAACCATGGCACGGTCAGCTGGGACACGCAGTCCGTCGAGCGTGCGTTCTGGTACACGGAGATCCTCGAGGCGTACTGCCGCATCCTGCTGATTGCCAAGCAGGTTGGCGCCGTAGGGCGCCTGTCCGCCGAGAAGGTCCACGAACTGCTCGAGCTGCGCACAGCAATCGGCTTCCCACCCGATCGCCGCCAGACCGAAGGGGTCAAGGGCGAGGCGCTGCTCACCAATGCCGGGTTCGCCTCCGAGGCCAACCGCGGGTACGTGCATCTGCACCCCGATCAGCTCGACAACCTCGCCGAGCGGATCGCCGACAAGATCGGCACCCGCGTGTGATTAAGCCGTGACCGCTGATGCACCCAACACGACCGAGCGCGCCGACCTCGTCGTTGTCGGCGGTGGCATCGTCGGGCTCGCAACCGCGCACCGGTTCCTCGAGCGCCATCCTGGTAAGTCGGTCATCGTGCTCGAGAAGGAGGACCGCGTTGCGGCGCATCAGACCGGACACAACTCGGGCGTGATTCACTCAGGCATCTACTACAAGCCTGGCTCTCTCAAGGCACTCAATTGCCGGCGCGGGCTCGAGATGCTCGAAGCATTCGCCGACGAACACGACATCGCCCGCGAGCGATGCGGGAAGGTCATTGTTGCCCTCGACGACGACGAGGCGGCACGGCTCGATGGATTATGCGAGCGAGGTATCGCCAACGGCGTGACCTGCCGGGTGATCTCCGCGGAAGAACTCCGTGAGTTCGAACCGGCGTGCGCCGGTGTGCGGGCCATCCGCGTTGAGGACACTGGTATCATCGACTACGGGCTGGTGTGCCGCACGTACGCACGGCTCATCGAAGAACGCGGCGGGAGTGTTGTGACGTCCGCGCGTGTTGCAGATGTCGACGTCGGACACACCGAAGTTGCTGTGCGCACGAACTCGGGGTGCGAATTTTTCGGAGAACAGCTCGCCAACTGCGCCGGACTACAGTCGGATCGTGTGACAGGCATGTCCGGCGCGAAGTCACCCGTCAAGATCGTGCCATTCCGGGGTGAGTACTTCGAACTCACGCCCGGTGCCCGCCACCTCTGCCGCGACCTCATCTATCCCGTGCCCGACCCCGCCTTCCCCTTCCTCGGAGTGCACTTCACGCGGATGATCACGTCGGACGAGCACGGTCACCACGTGGAGTGCGGCCCCAACGCGGTGCTCGCCTTTGCCCGCGAGGGATACACACGCACGACTATCGACTGGGGTGACCTCGCCGAAACACTCAGCTATCCGGCGTTCTGGAAGATCGCACTCAAACACTGGAGGACCGGCGCTGGTGAAATGTTCCGCAGTTTCTCCAAGCGTGCCTTCGTCCGCGCCTTGCAGCGACTGATTCCGGACATTACCGAGGACGACCTCGTTGAAGTACCCGCCGGTGTGCGCGCTCAGGCCCTCGCGCCAGACGGCACGCTGCTCGACGACTTCTCGATCGTACAGAGCGAGCGCGTTATCAACGTCTGCAATGCACCGAGCCCCGCGGCGACCGCATCCCTGGCGATCGGCGACTCTGTGGTCGGCCGTCTCGAACAGGTCGCTCTGGGCACATCCAGGGGGATGCACACGTGAGCGAGCTTCCGAGGTACAAACCGAACGATCTTGTCGCGTTCTGCACCACGATGTTCCGCTCCTTCGGCGTGCCCGACGAGGATGCCCATACCGCCGCCGAGGTACTGCACTATGCGGACATCCATGGCATCGACAGCCACGGCGTTGCGCGCCTGCACACCTACTTTGACATGCTCGCACTCGACCGGATCAACCCGAAGCCGATCATTGCGATCGTGAGAGAAACCGCTAGCACCGCCACGGTCGACGGCGACAACGGGCTCGGCCTCGTGGTCGGCCCACGTGCGAACCGCATCGCACTCGCCAAAGCACGCGAGGCGGGCTCCGCGTGGGTCAGTGTCTGCAACACCAATCACTACGGCGCCGCCGGCTACTACACCACCGAGCTGGCCCGCGACGGCTTCATCGGATGGTCGATGACCAACACGACCAAGCTCGTGGCACCACTTTGGGGGCGCGAGCGCATGCTCGGGACCAACCCGATCTCCATTGCCTTCCCCGCGGGCGACGAACCGATGGTGATCGTCGATCTCGCAACCTGTGCTGCCGCGTACGGCAAGATCGAGATCGCGCGACGAATCGGCGAGTCCATCCCCGCCGGCTGGGCACTCGATAGCGAGGGGCGACAGACCACCGACCCACATCGGATGGTGAATGGCGGAGCGCTGCTGCCACTAGGCTCAGAACGTGATCAAGGTGGCCACAAAGGGTACGCACTCGCGATCGCGGTCGATGTCCTCTGTGCCGTCCTGAGTGGCGCCAACTGGGGTCCGTTCTGCCCACCGTTCGCGCTGAGACAGCATGTCCCCGATCGTAGTGTTGGAAAGGGAATCGGTCACTTCTTTGGCGCGATGGACGTCGGTGGGTTCATCGATCCCGCTGAGTTCCGCGCGCAAATCGACGAGCTCACTCGCGTACTTCGGGCCACCCCACCAACACCCGATGTACCAAGCGATATCAAAGGCCCCCTCATCCCCGGCGATCCCGAGCGCGCAGCGCGTACCGAACGCGAGCAGCACGGCATCCCCCTTGTCGGCCCCGTTGTTGAAGAGCTCCGTGACATCGCCGAACGCACCGGCATCGACCTCCCTCATCCTCTCGACTGACCGGCTCTCAACGGATCTGAAATGGCACGTGCTCACTTCATCGCGATCGATCTTGGCGCTTCGAGCGGCCGCGTTGTGGATGCAGCGTTCGATGGCGAGACGATGTCACTGCGAGAGCTGCATCGATTTACACACCGCGCCGTCCTGATTCCGGATGGTTCCGAGCATGGTCGGTACTGCTGGGATGTGCTGCACATCTGGGAGAGCATCCTTGTCGGGCTTCGGACGGCGTCAAGTGACATCAATACTGAGGATCTCAAGGGCATTGCGATCGACTCGTGGGGCGTGGACTACACTCTGATCAGCGAGACTGGACAACTCGTCGCGCCCTCTTCCGCGTACCGCGACCCAAGGACGCACGAGTACTTCGAACGCCTCACCAAGGACATCGGCCGCGAAGAGCTGTATCAGCGCACCGGCAATCTACTTATGCCGATCAATACGCTCTTCCAGCTCGCTGCCGACGCCAGTGATCACGATCGCCCGCTCGAGCGCGCTGACAGCCTTCTTATGACTCCCGCGCTCTACAGTTATTGGCTGACGGGTGTGGTTCATGCAGAGCACACACTCGCATCGACGACGCAGCTCTACGACGCACTGGAACGTCACTGGATCAGTGACTTCTGCGACATGATCGGTGCCCCCGCGGGCATTCTCCCTTCTGTCGCGATACCCGGTGACGAGATCGGCGGTGTCAGCTCTATCG
Organism: Planctomycetota bacterium; assembly: GCA_038747915.1. Lineage (GTDB taxonomy): Bacteria > Planctomycetota > Phycisphaerae > Phycisphaerales > UBA1924 > JBCDAP01. Next base: position 3,579 of record JBCDJJ010000017.1, read on the forward strand.
CGGCCGAACTCACCGGCCTTCCTGTCGGCACACCGGTGATCGCGACAGCCTCGCACGATTCGGCGGCTGCGATCGTCGGCGCGCCGATCGACACGCCAACATGCGGCTATCTCTCCAGCGGTACGTGGTCGCTCATCGGATGCGAACTCGACACACCACATCGTAAGCCCGATGGTCTCGCTGCGGGCTTCACCAACGAAGCTGGTGTGGGTGGGCGCACCAGGTTCCATGCCAACTCTACCGGGCTGTGGATTCTCCAGGAGTGCCAACGCATTTGGAACGAGCGAGGCGAGGACTACTCTTTTTCTCAGATTGAACGCCTCGCGGCCGAGTCGCCTAGAAGCTCCCACACTTTCGACGTCAATGAGCCTACCCTCGCGGTGCCGTGCGACATGCCGGCTGCGCTCGTGGAACTCTGCGAACATCACGGCATCACCCCCCCAAGGAGCATCGGAGAGACAGCACGGCTGGTCTACGACAGCCTTGCTGCCGAGTACGCACGTGCGCTGGACGCCGCGTCGCAGATGACCGGGCGCACGATCGACCGTCTCGCGGTGGTTGGCGGGGGTTCAAAAAGCACACTGCTGAATCACCTCACGGCCGATGCGACGGGTGTGCCAGTGCTCGCGGGCTCCCCGGAAGCAACATCGCTCGGCAACGCACTCGTGCAAGCGATGCACGCCGATCTCGTCGCTGATCTCGATCAGTGTCGCGTCTGCGCGCGTGCTTCAGTACCGCCTCGAGTCTTTGAACCCCTCACGACCTGATCGCTTTCCCGCCCCACTACTTCCAACATCAAGCCTAGATCGATGACCACAACCAGAGCGACCCTGCCAACACCTCTGTTTCCCAAGACTGCACCGCCCATCGCACATGGCGATCTGTGCATACCCGTCGGCATAACAGTAACTTGGGGCAAACACTCGCACGGCACATAAGTCGTTCGACTAAACGCTCACACGCGTGTACAGAGGGTGGGTTTATCGTCAGCCGCGCCAGCATACTTGACGACGATGAACGTACACTCATCGAAGACTGGGAGGTCGAGGCGTATCGTCGTGAGGTCATAGCCGAGCACAGATAGTGCCCCACGCTCGGCTCGCTAAAGTACAACAATGATCACAGGCACGCTTATTCACCCGGAGTTACTGGGCCTCCTCGCCACCGCGGGGCACGGCTCAAAGATATTGATCAGCGACTTTAATTACTCACATGGCCCAAGATGCGGGCCGAACGGCACGGTGGTCTACGCCAACTTCGCACCGGGCGTTCTTGGGTCTCCACAGGTGCTCGAGATCATCGCATCAGTGATCCCCATCGAGTCGGCCGCCGTCATGGAGCCGATGGAGGAAGGGCCGTACGCGATGACCTCCGATCCGCCGGTGTGGGCAGAGTTCCGCCGCATCTTGGGCGCGCAAGGCTTCGAATGTGAACTCGAGCGGATCGAGCGCTTCGCCTTCTACGACGCCGCGTCCGACGACGACCACTGCCTGACTATCGCGACCGGTGAGACGGGGTATTACGCCAGTATCCTGCTCACCATCGGCGCGATCCCACCTCCCGCCTGAACTCCTTTGCCATCGATGAACGAGGGGTATGAACGAAGAGAGTGGTGTACATCAATAGCGGTCACACGAATCCCTTACTGGTGACCGAAGCCATCATGCCGGCGGAAAGCACTGAGCACAGTATGTTGTCGAACATCGTTATTGTGGCCCGCTTTCGGCCCGCCTCCACTCCGCTCCGGCCAGCCCAACAGCAACACACCACCCAAAGACTCACGCAGACTCTGGACTGACTACCCGGGACATGTCACCGATACGTCTGCCGCCTTCGAGACTCATACTGGGTGGCATGTTGCGATACGGGTACGGCTGTCGAAGCATGAGTATCAAGAAGAGTGGCGCTCCAAGATACGCAACACCACCAAAGAGGAAAGCGTAGCGGTAATCCTCGCCCATAAAGGTGATAAACGCACCGAGCCCGATGCTGGCGATAATCTGGAACGCGCGCGTAACAATCTGATTCGCGCCATTGAGCTGCCCAAAGCGCTCCTTGGGGATCGTCGCGAACATGATGGGGAGCAGGCCGACCGTCAGCCCGGCGTTGAAGAACGCGAACAGGCCGTATAGCACCGAGATGACCCCCGGTGTCTGCGGCAGGAGAAACAACGCGATCTGTACAATCCCGACCATACCGCCGGCCCACATCCACAGCAGCTTCGGTCCGACTCGATCGACGAGCCAGCCGGCAAATGGTGTCACGCACAAGCCAATCGCGGTGCCGATCCCCGATAGTGTGCCCAATTGCCCGGATGTCATGCCCAGCCCATGCACATCATCGGTGAAGTAGCGAACGAAGTAATAGCCCATTGCCGGCGCGCCCAAGGCTGTCACGCCAAGCGTCAGCCAGAGGAAGATGACGTACCGGCTGGAGAACCCTTCCTTGATGTAGTTGTAGATCTCGGTGCCAAAGCCCTTGGAGCGCGGCGGCGGCGGGTACTCGCCTTCCTTCACGAAGATCACCATAATCATTTCGCATACGAAGGCCACGGTTGCGACGGTCAGGAACACCGTCACCGGTGAACTGTCAACAAATCGCAGCAATCCAAACTGAAAACCCAGAACGCCGATACTTCCAAAGAAGCGCATTCCACCAGAAAATCGCCCCATGAGTTCTGGCGGCACAACGTCGTTGTAGAACCCCGTGAGCACGTTGTTGACAGCGCCGGCGATCCCGATGAGCGCTAACGCTAGGATCATGAGTTCGAGGCTCTGCGTGAATGGGGCGATAACAAGGCCGATGAACCAGAACGGCGTCGCAATGAGGTCGTACGGACGGCGGCGTCCCAGCCTCGTGCGAGTCCGATCGCTGAAATAGCCCAGAATGGGAAACAAGACAAGCGCGCCGAGCGGCGCAAAGATGCCGAGAAATCCCATCTCCGACGCGGTAAAGCCTCTCTGCTCGTACAACAACGGCAGCATCATTGGAAGAGCAGTGACCTCGAGAACAAAGGTGAACTGCCCGATGAACAGCAGAAACATCAATCGCGCGATGCCCCACCGCGTGTACTCAAGCGTCCCGGCACGCCAGACTCGCTGTCCACGAGCGTTATAGAGCCGCTCGGGTGTTTGGCCGTCTACCTCGCTCGTCGCAGTGGTTGCTTCATTTTCTAGAGCGGCGGTATTCGGCACATCTGTCACGGTTCACACCGCACTTCTTTCATGTCCGCCGGATGGTTGAACTCGAGTGCGTCAAGACTGACCGGGCCCACGCCCGCGATCTCACATCCATCGAAGCGGACGTCGCGAGCGTTGCGCAACCGCACGGATGCGCCGAGCTCGGCGAACACGGTGTCAACAAATCGGAGATCTTTCGAATCACGGACTGTGAGCGACCCCCGAATGACACATCGATCCATCACGAACCCCGACATCGCCGGCTCGGTTCCTTGAGGCTGCCCTGCGACGTAGCCCTGCAGCGAGATCGCGATCATCGAGTTACCGCGACCCCGATCGAATCGAGACGATCGAAGCACCACGGATGACGGGATGGGCGACTCGATGGAATCACCGTAGATCCAGACAAGAGACCGAAAGTCAGAGTCCTCAATAGTGAGCGGCCCTCGGAAGCGACAACTCTGGTCGACGGTACAGTCACGAATGGTTACACGAGGATTCGAACCGGTGTCGTTCCACACCAGCGTCTCACCGGGCGTGACGTCGTAAAGCGGCTCGCTGAGCGTGAGTATGAGCGTCGGTGAGGTTGGTTCGCCGTTTTCGTAGATGGTCTCCTGTACGCCCGAGACAGCCTTCACAGTGACAGGGTCTGTGCGCACGCCGGTTCTGGGGTTATAAGTCGACACTTGATCACCCGGTCGGAACGACGCGATCTGCAGGGGAAAGTTCTGTTGGATGCTGATCTGTCGCGTACTACGCATCTCGACGATCACCGACGTATGCGCAGCGATGTGGATCGCGTCGTCGTGACACCCCGCGATGATGCACGACTCCATGAGGATGTCGCCACGATTGTGCTTGATGTGGTAGGCATCTCGCCATGACGACGTGAGTCGGCCCGAGCCGGGCTTTGGCCTCACATTGGCGCGGCGGAAGGTAATGTCCCCTTCATTCTCGAACACACCGAATGCGAACCACGGTGCCGACCACACCTCGACGTCTTCGATCAACACGCCATCATTGCCATCGATTCGGAACAAGTGACCGGGGCCGTACCGATGAGCGATGCCCGGAACCGGAAGGGTGAATCGCGTCTCACCCGGGGTCATCATCGAGAGATCGAAGTCGTACCCTTCTGCGAGTGGGACGTGCCAGTGCAGGCCGCCGACACCTCTGGGCGTGACATCACCCACGTAGTAGTGATGCGCATAATCGACTTCGTATGGGCCGTCGAACCAGGCCATGCCGTAAAAGTCCTGCTCGCCGTCGGCCTCGGTCTTCGGCCCCGGTTGCTGCGCTCCCTCTGCGGGTGTATCGAGCGCGACCTGAATCGACCGGCCCTCGACATGAATGGAGGAGACGGTGCCCTCGACAAATGGCAGTGGGTCGAAGTCAACGTTGAGCCGCCGGACGATGAGATCCGTGCAGTTCTCGGCATGTAGCATTCGAAGCGATGGAGCGAGGAGGAATGTGGAACCCTGTCCGTCGATCTCGAGCCTATCGAGACCGTCGAACCAGAAGACGTAACGTCGTTCACCGGTCTCGATCCGGTAGGTGCGGCGCTCTGCGAACTCAAGACGTACGGGTCCACCGTGGGTTCTGGCCGCTGCGACCATCGCGAGTATGGCTGGCCCGTCGTCGACCTCACCGTCTCCAACAGCGTTGAAGTCCTCCGCTCGGAGCACGCGAGCGCTTCCATCGAAGTCGCCGCTCTCGGATGGCGATTGGGTCATCACGGATGCACTGCATATCAACAGTGCGGTGGTGGCTAGTAGGACTTTTATCGCAAAAAGAGAGACATGATGGCACCCCACAGAGAGGGCGGTGTCACGCACGATGCACCTCCAGAAGAACACCGGAACCAGTGGGGACATCGATTTCGAGCATCCCGGACTTCGGATCGAAACGAGTAATCAGCCCAGTCATAGACGTTCCATCGGGCGCGTACGCGTTGATCATGGCTGGCGCCGTCGCGGAATACGCCACGAACCGCCCACCACCAAGCAAGGTGATCGTGGTGCGCGAGTCGAGATCCTCACGACTCAGCACAGCTCCCCCCGGGTTCAATAGATCGACGAGCCCGATCGGCGCAAAGTCATGCTCGATGGTCGTCACCGTGAGAATCTCGAATCCGAGCCGTTCGAGCTTAACGCACTGTTGCTCCGAGCAGTTGCGAACAATATCGAGGCACTGATCGGACTCACTCCAGACCGCATACGGCCCGGGGCCGATGCCTTCGACATCATCCGGTCGCCACGCTGCACGGATCACACGGTCGCCACGCTCGCTGTACAAGCAATGAAAGATTCCGATGACGCTACCGACACGGTTGTAGTTGAAGACCTTAAGTGGCACCTGATCCTGGGTCGGATCAGCGAAGAGCATGTCACGACACGGCCGAGCCGGCTGTACCGAGAGAGGCACCAACGCGTCGTGGACCGCGAGGCGCCGGAGGAGTGCGGTATCGTGTCGCCCTGGTTGATCAGTGGTGTAGACCGGGCCCCCACTGATCGCACGCGCAGCGGCATGGAACGCGCCGCTTTCGTGCCCGGTCTGGAACATGTCCCAATCCGGAAGAACGAACTCTCCAAGGAACATCGACACCATGGCGTTGATCCACAGGTGTTGGCCGTGAGTCTCGGGGCGATCCGGGAAGTAATCCTGGGAAGTCCGTGTGACGGTCGCGGAAAGCACGCTCAAGTAGAACTCGGTCGAACAGGATGAGCAGTTCAGCAGGTTGCCGTCGAGGTGGGCAGCGGTCGAGTACTCGGCTGCCCGCACGAGGTCTCGCATGACACCGACTCGCCCGCCTCGTCCCCGCCCATGCACCTCCGCCCACGACATGGCGTCGATCTTGACACCCGACACACCAGACTCGGCGAGCGTCCGATGGAGTTTGTCGTAATAGTCCGCGAGTGTGCGCTCAGGGATGCGAACCGGGCGCGACAGGACATCCCACGGGTAGAAGCTCTCGCCGACGGTCGCCGAGCTGTTCGCAGCAGCCTGCGAGGGCTGCGGGGTCCCGGCCGGCACTCCGATCGGAGCCGCCACCACTGGGCCTCCGGCCACGTCCGCCGTCTCGACTCCACGCCAGTACCCCGCGAAGCAGTGCCAAGCAAGCAGGTCCTGGAGGCCGCAGCGCGAGCGGAGTTCAGCAGACAAACCACGGAGACCGCCAGGAAACTTCGCTGGATCTGCATCGAGCGATGCGAGACGCTGATCCTCACTCGAGATCATCCATCCCTCGTCGATGATCGCGAAACCAGCGGGCACACCCTCGTCATGGTATTGAGCGAGCAAGTCGACGATGGCATCGTGTGAGATATCGCTGTAGAACGCGTTGTACGAGCACCACCCAAGCCGACGGATAAAGGACGCCGGTTGCTTGCTCTTGAGAAGCGTCGGGCCATCTGCACTCGACGCCCACAGCTCCGCTGCCTCCCGGATCAGTGCGTACGGATTAACGCCTCGCACGAGTGCCACCGCGCGAAACTCCCGGCCCGTCAATGAGTCATCACCGGTGTGCGCGACGAGCCGAACGCTCTCGTCGGCTACCCCAGTGATACTGAACCGGTGCGCCCCATCGAGACCAGGGATGAGAACGACATACTCGTCCTCGAACTCGTAGAGAAGAAGTTGCACCTCGCTCGGAAGACCCTGAAAGCCCGATCCGGTCCACGGATGCATCCAGCAAGCATTCGTGCGAAAACACGCTAATGTCCGACCCACCCCGCTCCGCGACACAAGATCGATCGTGAAGTCCGCACGGTCGTCGGCAAGACTCACCTCGAGCCATCCACCAGATCGCGATGAAGAATCCTGTTGGAATCGGATGCAACCATCTGGGCACACGAGCCCAAAGTCCGAAAGGGCTCGAGTTGAGGGCACGAAATCATCGTGCCTTCGCTCGACCTCTCGTTCAACCGGTCGGGGCTGGTTTACCGTGGCCCGCTCGGTCGCAAATGTGGTCGGCACACTCATGCGTGAATACCTCGCTCAACGTGCCCACCACCAACCCACGAACGAGGTGCCCGGGCCGCCTGAAGTATCCGTACTGTAACACGATTTACCCAACTGGGAATGGCATCTTGCATAATTTTGGTTCGAACTCCTTCACGGTGTGTTCACGCCTGTGCCTGAGAGCTCGACACACCAGTTCGACACACCGATAACCACCTCGGTGCGCTGGCCGGTGAGAACCGCTTCGGCTTCAATACCGGTCGGCAGTTCAAGACGCACGTTGACGCGCGAGCCGTCCCGCTCCCACGTTGATGCGATTGACCCGCGTGGGGTTGGCACCAGGGTCGACACCCTTCGGCAACGCTTTACGTTGACAAGGGGGTCAAACCGGATCTTCGACCAGCCTGGCTCGAGTTGGACGATCCCGCCGAGCAGACGCGGCAGGTGATAGATCGGATGAGCCGACCATGCGTGTGATCCAGTGACATCACCATTACCTGGCCGATCACTGCGTTCCCACGTGCCGCACGAAGCCACCATCGGCGCGTAGTACGAGGCCATATGATCGACGGCCTCTTGCGCAAGACCCAGCCGCCGCGCAGCCTCGTACACGTACACAAGCCAGAACGGCGTCGGGACGGCCGCGCCACTTGGTCCACCGGACAGGTACGCACCGACCCACTCCCGTGCCGTCTTCTCATGCACGTCACTGCGGAGCGAGCACAGAACCGCCTGGACTTGACTGTGCAGACTCCAACTCCGATACGGCTGCCCTTGCTCGCCGAGACCGTCGTGAAACGCACCGACTTCCTCATCCCAGAGTCGGTCTGTGATCGTGCCCCGGAGCGTCTGTGCTAGCGTTTCGACCCGCTCGAGCGGCCCCCGATACCCACTCACCTGCACGAGCGAGCCCACGCGTTCCAGCGCTTCGAGGAGCATCATGTTGAGAAGGGTCGGCTGGCCCTCACGCGGGATACCGTCGGTCCAATCGAGAAAGAGCCAGTACCGGGGGTCCGCTGCGGCGAGGTTGCCTTGACCGATGCCGAAAGACTCGAAGTACCCGATCGCGGAGTCGATTCGTGCTGCCTGCTCGAGAAACACATTCGGCTCACCGGTTTGGAAGAAGTGGTCCCAGACAGTCAGAATCCATACGCACGTAAAGTCAGGGAGCACACAGTTGTGTGCGATCGTCGGCGCGTGTCCGTATGTGAGGCCATTCGGCACCGACTGCTGCGGATCCGCGATCTGTCGTATGCCGCGTTGCAAGAGCCGTGGGTCATCCTTGAGCGAGAACGTGTTCCACGCCTGCACCCGGGCGTCGCCCCACCACTGGGCCTGCTCGCGCCAGGGGGTATCGACATAGGCATCAAGCATGCAGTTCCGCTGCGTATTCACAGAGACGTGGTACGTCTGCATCAGCGCCGGATCATCGCAGTCGAAACGTCCGACGATGTCGAGTGGGTAGCGGGTCTGACGGTGCATGAGCCGGAGCCGCAGCGCGGGGCTTGGCCCGGTGACGACGACGGTGGCGTATCGGTGGCCGGTGATCTGGAATGCCTCGTGGCGGCAGCCTCCTCCCCCGAGCACGACGCTCGTACAGACATCGACCGCGTCCCCACCAGGAGACAAGGTGTTCGCAAAGACAGGCCGGCCGAAACCGTCGATCGTCTCCGCATAGAGCACATCAAGGACCTCACCGCCTTGGCATCCGTCGGCTTCGATCAGTACCTCGCCGACGCCTGGCAGAGACAAGCCCACAGTCAGCGCATAGCACGACCCGTCTGGCACTTCCGGGACGATCAGGACACCCACATCATCCGCGCCCCACCCACTGTCCGGTGGCTGCCACTCTGCCGCCGCGATCGCGTCGCGGTGGTGTGTCATGGGGTTGCGGAGAGTTCCTGTGTCGCACGGCCGCTCTCTCCACGTCGCCCTAGCAACAAACTCTGTGTACGGGATCTCATCTCGAGAGAGTGGCGGAAGGTTGCGTGGTTCGGTGGTGTGCCAGGGCGGGCAGCCGTATCGTCGAAGAGACGGCTTTCGCCAGCCTTCGACACCATCATGCGCACCAGCGGTCATCCAGGACCGGTCATCACGCCGCAGGTCAATATGCTCTTGGAAGCCCATCTGCTTCGAGAGCTTTGGTGTGTGTGTTGCGCGAGCCGGATCGGCTCGGCAGCGCCACGAAGCATCGGAGACGATCTCGGTCTTCCCGAATTGACCGGTGAAGAGAAAACCGGCCACGCCCTCGTGACGGTACGAGAATGTCCCCGTGCCTGGGTTATGCACCACGGCAGCAATGGTGTTTTGGCCTTCTCGGAGGAATTCAGCGACCTCGAATGAGTCGTACGGCCAAGAGGCTTGGTAGCCCCGCGCCGGGCCTCGCCCGATGTATACGCCGTTGATGTAGAGCTGGTAGGCCTGGTCTGCAGTGACGAAGACGCGGGCTAGCGGCGCAACATCGATGAGTGTGAACGTGCGTACGAACTGCCCGTAGCGATTTACTGGGTTGAGGCAGAACTCCTCAAACCACAGCCACCACGCTCGGTCTAGGTGATGATCCACTACACCACTCCTGCGCTAGAACTGTCGACGGGGCACCGTTAGGCGGTGGTGTCCCGGACAATAACGTCGGTGGAGGGTAGGTGAATGTGGACTGGTCCGTCGTCGGGGGCCTCGCTGAGCTTGACAAGTAACGCAGCGGTCTCACGGCCGATGCGCTCCGTCGGCGGGCGCACTGTCGAAAGAGAAACTCTCGGGAGCGATGACGTCGGGAGGTCTCCAAGGCCCATGACAGCTATCTCTTGAGGCACGCGGATCCCTGCGTGGTCCAAATACTCGAGAACATCGAGCGCCAACGCATCGTTGGTCGCCAGAAACGCGCCAGGCGGCGACTCTGTGCGAGCAAGGAAAGCGGTGAGCGAGCCTTCAACCGGAAGAGCACGGCCATTTTCGAGGATGCTGCACGATGGTTCGATACCAGCGCGGTTCGTTGCTGCTCGAAAGGCCTCGCGGCGCTCACGCTGCAGCAGACTCGGGTAGTCCGACTCGACGAGGCAGATCGATTGTCGGCCTGCCGAGGTAAGGTGATCCATCGCGGCGTTCACTGCTGCGGCCTCATCCCACAGCACGCGATGAAAGTCATCTGATTCCGCGAGTGAGTCGCCCATGAAGACAAGGGGCGTGCCACCCTCGATAACCTCTTCGTACACATCAAGGTTACCGATCGTCGGCGCGACGACCGCGATGGCATCCACTTGGCGGCGGAGCATAGAGTGGATTTCAGCTCGTTCACGGTGCTCGTCCCACATGCTCATGCTGACGAGCGCAACGCACTCCTCCGCTTCCAGGACCGGAAACATGTTCTGTAGAATTCGCTCGGCCCAACCGTGCTTCAGGTCGGCAAACACGACACCAACGGTTCCCGAACGCTGCCGCCGAAGCACAGTGGCGGCGTGGTTCGGAATGTAATTCCATGCGCGGGCGAGTCGGCGTATTCGCTCTTGGTTAGCTTCGCTGATCTTGGACGCGTTTGGGCTGTTGCTGAGGACGAACGAGACCGCCGTCCGAGAAACACCGAGCGCTCGGGCGAGATCGATCGAGCGCACCCGATGCTTCGGAGGGTCAGGAAGCTCTTCTGCCACGCGCTGCTCGGTCATGTGCGTTCACTGGATAACAGTCTACTTCTGCAGCATTCTGCCAACACCTGCTCGTTCAGGCGGCCACACGTAGACCCTCGCCAGGAGGTTAAATGTTTTATCAGCTTGAGACTCCCAACGCGAACAATCATGCACTCCCTGCTCGTGCGGCATACGACGCGGGAATTTCGACCAAAAGGCTTTGCTCCACAGGTAACACGCGTTATCTTGTCAATATCCCTTTAGGTCCGTGCTGGACCATACGAAGAACTCGGTCCTGACGAAAGGAGCATAGATGGGTGTCAGACGATGGACACGCGACGCTCCGCGACAGATTGAAGCGCTTTATCCATGTACAGTCTCGTTGGATCAGGGCCGAATGCTGTCTGTGTCGTCACGCCTGACACCCGCCAAAGGGTTCACGCTCATCGAACTGCTTGTGGTGGTGGCCGTCATCGCTCTGTTGATCGGTCTGCTCCTTCCCGCGCTGGGCAAGGTGCGGAGTTCCGCCCTGGAAACAGCATGCTTGAGCAATCAGCGGCAGATCGGCATCTTCGTTCAGGTGTTCCCGCTCGACAACGACGACGTCTTGCCGTATTCGCTGCCGCAAGGTGGGGAAGGAGCGGGGTATTCCTGGGACGATCAGCTCGCGAAGTACGACGAACGCGACATCACAGCGGACGAAATCTTCTCGGCGTTCGTGCCGGTGTTCAAGACCGCTCCGCTGTACTTGTGCCCGTCCGACACCGTCGAGCGCTTAACGATCGGTACCCCTCCACGCCGGGTTGCACCACGAACATACGCCCCCACGATTGGCAGTTCTCAAGAAGGGAACTACAACCGCTCGGAGGTTGGTGTACTTGGACCGGCGCCGAAAGGCATCCAGAACCTCGGCAAGCCGGGCTTCAGCCCTCGCCTGATCCGTGTGACCGCGCCGTCGGACACGCTCTATCTGGGTGAGGATGCGCGCGATGACAACTTCTTGGGCAGGCGCGATGCGAGCACGATGTCGCCGTTGCTCGCCACGCTCTATGAAACCGCACCGTTCGGGCGCTCGCCTCACGGCGAAGCGATGAACTTCTTGTTCATCGATGGGCACGCCGAACGGAGTGATCTGCTCACAACGATTGACGGCAGGGAGACTGACTCCAACTTCGACGACACGAGCTGGGATGTCTATCGCCAGTGAGACTTCTCACAGCAGTCGACAGGATGACACGAACCACGCTCATTTGTACCAGGCGGATGGCAATACCACCGCTGCAAGAGGAGACTCCCGATGATGTCCCAGAGCCATTTCCTTCGTACAGTCGCCGTCTCGGGTATCGCGACGCTGCTTAGCTCAGCCGCATCGGCGCAAGCCATCGGGGCGTATACGTTCAACGCCGGGCCAACCTCCGCCGATCGGCTCATGCCCTCGAACGTCCCGGCAGGTGTCACGCTTTCCTCGCTTGAACTTGCTTCGAACGGGACGCTCGAGGATGCCGGCGTGAACGCGGTCCCCAACTCTACCAACGACGGCTTCGGATTCGGTGGCAACCTTGGCGAGCAGGTGATGTTCTGGCACCGCGCAGCAAGCGGTGCAACCTCGAGCTGGGGTTCTTTGAACAACCCGAGCACCGCCAACACCACCGTGGCTGAGCCCGGCGATACCGCGAGTATGAGCTTCATCGTGACGGCGGGGGCGAACGAGGTCGTCGCGGTCGAAGGCGTGATCGTGCAGGCGATTCTCGCCTCTTCTCCCGATTTCTTCGTGGCGTGTCAGCCAGCGGGCGGTTTAAGCCCTGCGGTCCTCGGAACGGCCTCAGCACCATTTCGAGTGGCGGATTCGCGCTTCGGCGCACCGCTTGTGATCCTGCCCGGTCAGTCGCAAGACTTCACCATTGCTTGGAACAGTGGCAACTTCAACCAGTCGTTCGCGTTGAACCAGATCACCGTCGTTGGCTCTGTGACCGATGCGACCGACCGAACAGTGTTTAACCTGATCGCCGACGGCTTTGCCAACGGTGTGGGGGCGTGGAGAACGCGCAGCGTCTTTGGTGGCATCGCCGACTATTCCGGTGGCAACGCCCAGTTCACACCAGCCGTCGCGAATGCTCAGCCCGTTGCTGCCTACCGATCCTTTAACGACGTCGTTCTCGAGAACGGTGGCCGGCTCACCTTTGCAGCCGATATCAGCGTCACGTCGGGCTTCAACAGCAATTCGGCCGTCAAGGTCGGACTGGGGTTCGCGGATCGTCTCATCGGCGGAGAATCTGGGGGCATCGCTGTCCCACTCAGCGGGTACCCACTCAGTCTTCCATCGAATCTCGGGAACACGACGGACAACCCCTCGACTCCAGAGGACGACACGATCTCGATCTTTCCCGCATTGTCATCGATCAACACAGCACTCGAGTTCGATGGTCTCCTTAATTTTTTCAACCTCAATCCGGTCACGAATATCTCAGCGAATACCATCGGTCTATTTGACGCGAACGTCGAGAGTGGAGACATCACGATCACGCCAACTCCCAGCCGCGTCGATTACATCATCACGCGTGTTGGCAACACACTCGAAGCCTCGATCGTCGCGAACGACACATTGCTCGACACACAGGTCATCGATGGTATCGATATTGTCACTAACTTTGCCTTCAATACAGTGGGTATCGGACACGCGTTCGCTGGTGGAGAGACGGCCACGTTCGATGAGCTTCTCGTGGTCTACAGGCCTTGTATCATCGATATTAACAGCGATACTTCCTTCACGCCGACCGATGTCGATGCGTTCCTTGCAGCAATCACAGACTTTAACCTCGACGGGCCGGCCGACTCGTTCGATGTCGGGGCGTTTCTGAACGTTGTGGTTGGTGGCTGCCCGTGAGTGCTTGGTGTCTCCCCGGCCTGGCCACCAAGCGTCTCCCGATGATGGGAACGGCGTTGCTACTCACCGCGGGGAGCGTGCATGCGGATGTTACCTTTGATGGTCCGCCGGTGTTCCAAGCTGAAGTTGGTGTGTGGTGGAAGCCCTTCTGGGATCTCACGAGCGACGAGGCTGCGAAAAACTGGGGCAACACCCGGTACGACGCGGTGTATGTCGATCAGTTCGGGAACGAGGCGGTTGGACAGTACAGCTCGTTCTGGATCGAGACGATCGATGACCAGATCCGACAGATGAAAGAGGCTGGTTTCGACTTCATCCTGTCGGACCTGACGAACGGATTTGGCGCGGGGGGCACAGCGACGCAGCTCTTCGCTGTGCGCGGCACGATGCCCTTCGCAGTCGCATTGGGTGGTCCGCTCCAGCGGCCTGTCGGGTTCTTGCCTACCGAAGAACTCGACAGCCTCGCACAGAACGAGGCAAACCTGGTCTGGAACAACATGGCACAGCTTCCGAACTACGTCTTGCGCGACGGTAAGCCGGTGCTCGTGACCTACATGGCGTACAACCTTGGCATCGAGAAGGTGCCCCTCCCCTTCTGGGATGACCCACGCTTCACGGTCGAACGTGCGACCGGCATGCTGGACGCCGACAACGAGAATCTCGATCTCAGTAACTACAACAATCAATGGGATTCGTGGTGGGGCTGGTTCTCCCGAACGCCCATCGAGAGCCCGACCGAGATGTCGATCTCCCCGGGATTCAACACCACGCACTTCCGCGGGAACAACGGCGTGTCTCACGATCGCCGCGGCGGACGCGAGTATCAGGATCAATGGATCACCGCGATCGAGCAGGACCCGGACACGATCATCGTGGCGAGTTGGAACGACATCGGCGAGGAGTGTCACATCGAGCCCTCGCGTCCATCCGCGCAGACCTCGTTCGATCCTGCGCCGGGCTGGCTTGATCTCAATGGATATCAAACCGACGACTTCTACGTACAACTGACGCGCGGGTACACAGCGCTGCGGGAGAATCAGCTCATCGAGGGCTTCTACTACGGCCAGCAAGACGGCCCGGATATCTACCTGATCGAATTCGGGAGCTTTCGATACATCGGAGCTGTGAATCAGATCCGGCCTCGTTCAGCGATCATCAAGCTCCCGAACGACCTCCTCACTCAGATCCGCCTTGAACGCACCCTGACCACCGTGCCGGGCACCTGCCCCGGTGATTTGAACGGGGACGACGTGGGCGACTCATTCGATCTCGCCGAGTTTTTCTCGATGGCGACAGCCGTTGGTTCATCACCGGCAGACACACTCTTCTTCATCGATGCGGTGACCGCCGGATGTCCCTGATACAAAGCGCGGCTACGCACACCAATACGCGGAGGCTCTCACTGACGATCGATGGCTCCGAAGGTCCTCCGCGCAGTCTCGAAATTTATCAGAAAAACATCTCGTTCTTACAAGCGGTTATGCCACCCGTAGACCACGGAGAGTACGTATGAACACTACTGCAGCAGCCTGCTCCGCGCTGCTTCTCGCGACCACATCAGCGACCGCCCAGGACCGCCCGAACATCGTCGTGCTGATGGCCGATGATCTCGGCTGGGCCGATGTGAGCTTCAACGGCGGCGAGATTGCAACACCGAATATTGATGCGCTCGCTGCGGAAGGACGCACACTGGACCGATTCTATGTCCAGCCCCAGTGCACTCCGACACGCGCTTCCTTTATGACGGGACGTTACCCGCTCCGCGACGCCATGCATTACGGCGTTGTCCTCCCATTCTCGGAGTGGGGCTTACCGCTCGACACATCAACGCTCGCGGAGCTACTCCAAGACGAGGGCTACACGACCGCAGCAATCGGCAAGTGGCATCTCGGGCACCACGCCCCGCAGTATCTGCCACTGGAGCGAGGTTTCGACCACTTCTTCGGGCACTACCTGGGCTCGCACAATTACTTCGAACACGGCCACGCCGGGGGCTACGACCAGCATCGCAACGGTGAGGTGACGTACGAACCAGGCTACGCGACTGATCTCTTTGGGCTTGAGGCTGTCCGACTTATTGACGCTCATGATCAGTCGGACCCACTCTTTTTGTACGTCGCTTTCAACGCACCTCACGACCCGTGGCAGTCGAAGGACAGTGACCTTCGTTCGTACCAGCATATGGATGGTGTTCGGCAGAAGTACGCCGGCATGACCACCGCCATGGATCGCGCGATCGGCCGGATCACCCGATCTCTCGAAGATGCCGGCATGATGGATAACACGCTCACCGTATTCTTCTCGGACAACGGCGGGCCATGGCCCGGAGACGTGACCGACAACGGACCGCTGCGTGGCGGGAAGGGCAACACGTTCGAGGGCGGTATCCGTGTTCCCGCGTTCGCGGTCTGGCCCGCTGAGATCCCGGCGGGTACGCAGGAGGAGTCGCTGCTCTACGTCGGCGACCTGTTCACGACCTTCCTCTCACTCGCCGGTACGGACGACCTGCCAACAGACGTTGATGGGATCGACGTGACGGATGCGCTAACCGGCGAGGGGCCGAGCGGTCGATCCACACTGCCGATTATCTCCGGGCCTGATTGGTTCTGGAATGCCGTGATCGACTGGCCATGGAAGATCGTGACCGAGATCAACGACGGCGACCGCTCGAACCCCCACCGATACCTCTTCAACCTCGAACATGACCCAAGCGAGACTACCAATCTCGCGGACGAGCACCCTGAGATCCTCGAACGACTCTCGCGTGAGCTCGAATACTGGGTTGAACTCGCGGCCCCAAGCTCGTTTACCTATGGCGACGCCCGCGGCACACCGCCAGAGATCTGGGGTGTCTTTGAGAACCGCGATAGCCGGCCCAACAACCAATAGATAAATCATGGATGACTTTATGTCTCCAAGCGTCGCTCGCATCCCCAAGGCCTATAGATTTATTTGAATCCAAGACTCTTTGAACTATCCTAGTAATATAATTTACTCATTGGTTCGCTGATGTCCCTCGAAACACGTCCATCGAGCATTGAGGTTCGACCATGCAGCAAGAAAGACGTATCATCATTATCGCAGCGGCCTGCTGTGCCGCCCACGCGAACGCGGGGTTGATCGCCAGTTACACGTTCGATGAGACCGACAGCGGCGTGCCGGTGTCGATTATCGACTCTGCCGGCCCGATCTTCAGCAGCGGCGGTGCTGCCGGAGCGCTCGATCTCGATGTCGATGGCATTCTGGGAAGCGGCGTCGCCTTTGACGGGAACGACGACGTCGCTGGCCTCGGCGGCGCCTCAAGCGAGTTCAAGCAAACCGGCGATTTCACCGTTGCACTCTGGGTGCAGTTGCCCTCACTCGCGCCCAACGTGCAGGATCGGATCCTCGACGCCACCAACAGCAACAGCGGCATTGGTGGCGCCCAGGGCTGGCGCCTGCTCGTCAACCCGGGTGGTGCGGGCAACGCTTTCACGCTCCAGCTTCAGGCCAACGGCAACAACCAAGCAGGCAACATCAACACTACGTTTGGCTCGCTCCGTGATCTCCAGAGCACCGGAGGGTGGAGCTTCATTGCACTCCGCTATGACATCGATGGCGAGGCTTCGATCTCGGTGCTCTACGACTCGGACGCGTTCGCCTCGGCTGCCCTGGTCTCGACCAATACACAGTCTGTCGCCTCAGACGGTGCACTGAGCTACGGGGCACTCGCGGCACCACGACTGGGCGCGAACCAGTCCGGTACCGGAGGTTACTTCAGCGGGCGGATGGACGAGCTACGCCTTTGGAACACCGTACTCACCGACGCCGAACTCGCTGCTGAGTTCAACGGTGTCATCCCCACTCCGGCATCGCTCCCCATATTCGTCGTTGCCAGTGTCGGACTTGCCGCTCGTCGTCGACACGGCTGACACAGTCCATCTGCTTTCCGAACGGAGACCTCATGCCGCGACCGGTGTTCAAAGCAAAAGCTGCAGCAAGCATCGTACTTGCCGTGAGTTCCAGCTACGCAACGCTCGCCCCAGCCGAGCAGCCGAACGTCGTGCTCATCATGATCGATGATGCGGGCTACGGCGATGTCGCATACCAGGGTGCGGACTTCCCGACGCCGTACATCGATGCGCTGGTCACTCAGGGCGTGCGTTTTGCCAATGCACATGCCAGCGCCCCACAGTGCGCCCCATCACGGGCCGGACTCATCACAGGTGTGCATCAGGCACGTTTTGGCTTCCATGACAACGCGGGAAACCGAGGTCTGCCGGCCCCCCAGCGCGTGCCGTCGATCGGCACGCAAATGCAGATGCTCGGCTACACCACCGGCGTGATCGGGAAATGGCACGCAGACATTACTCGGAATCCTTCTATTCAACTCACAGCCAACGAGATCACACGCAACGAGCGCTCAAAGCCGTGGCGCAATGGCTTCGATTACACACTGATCCATGACAAGGGTGGCTCTCATTTCTTTCCGTACTCAGTGGAGGGCCAGGAATGGATGACTTCCCGCAACCGTGAGTACCGCCTCACCGAGGTTGTGGAAGGTGGGAGTGAACCGATGCTCCGTGAGGACATTACCGCCGATTCGTACCTGACCGATGTCTTCACAGACGCCGCGGTCGACTTCATCGATCGCCGGGCGGACGCCGGCGAGCCGTTCTTCCTCTTCCTCTCGTACAACGCGCCGCACACGCCCCTGATGGCTCCGACCAGTGACATCGCGGCGGTTCCCCCCTCGATCACCGACCCAGAGCGACGACTTGTCGCGGCGATGATGCTCGGAGTTGATCGTGGAGTATCCGAAGTGGAGGCGAAGCTCGTGGATGAGGGCCTCCTCGACAATACGCTGTTCATCTTCACAAGTGATAACGGTGGCCCACTCAACCCGGGCGGAGCTTACGACAACAGCATCTATCGTGGCTACAAGGGCGAGGTGTACGAGGGTGGCACGCGCGTCCCCCTTGCTCTGCGGTGGAACGATGGCAATATTCTCGAGGCTGGACAGACGATCTCACACCCAGTGTCGCTCATTGACATGCTTCCTACGGTGGTTGCTGCAGGCGGTGGGATGGCGGATCCCATCACCGACGGTTTCGATCTCCTGCCGTATCTCCAAGGCCACACGACGACCTTTCCGCGTCAGGACCTCATGATCCAGTGGCGCACCCAGACCTCGTTCCGCGTCGGCGACGACAAGTTCGTGGACTTCAACGCGACCATCCCGGCAAACACCAACAATCCGGAAGAGCTCTTCAATCTCTTAATCGATCCGAGCGAGACCACGCCATTGTTCAACCCACCGTTGGCACTGTCTCTTCAGAGCGAGATTGAGAGCTTCACGCTCAACCAGCGCGACTCGATACCCGTTGATCCCGTCGAAGTTGGACCCACGCAGGCACAGGTGCTGTATTCGTTCGATGAAGTACCGCCCGATCTTCCAGCCGATCGGGGGTTCAACTCCATAGACACACCTCCCTTGATTCCACCTTCAGCAGCACTCGGTGTACCTGGGTTGAAGGTCAGCGCCATCGAACTCAACGGTGTAGAGGGCATCTCCCTCTCGAGCCCGCTCGACGAATGGAAACCCGCCGAGGACTTCACCGTCGTGCTCTGGATTAATGTCGCACAATCTCCAATCGTGCAGACGCGCATTATCGACTCCACCAACATCAACGGCGCCATTAGTGGAGGACGCGGCTGGCGGCTTCTGATCAACGATGGGACACGACCCCGACGTCTGCAACTCCAGGTCAACCGCGGCGTGGCGGGCGAACAGATCAATGCCTCGCTGACCAATCTGTCCTCCCTCCAGCTCGATGCGTGGTACTTCGTCGCGTTCCGCTATGATCAGGACGATGATGTCAGTGTGACCCTGCTCCCCGCAGCTGCTGCCCCATCGGCGCAGCTGGTCCAGGAGGAGACGCAGTCGTTCCCAGCGCTGGGTGCGCTCCTCTACGGGGAGAACGCTGTGCCGCGTCTCGGTGCAGCGCCCGACGGCGCCACCAAGGTTCCCCACGCCCGCTTCGATGAGGTGCAGCTCTACGACTGGTCGCTCACCGACGATCAGGTGCTTGAGCTGTTCGAGACGGGCCGTCCCCCGATTTCGACAGATCTCGACGGGGATGCGTTCGCAACGTCGTTCGATCTCGCGAGCTACTTGGCAATCGTCGCGACCGGCGATGTTGGAGCCGATCTCAACCGAGACGGAGCAACCACCGCCACCGATATCGAGATCTATTTGGGCATGCTGCGCACTCTACTGCCCTGAAGCCGAACGCATCATGCACACCGATGACCTGCCGCCGGCTGACGTCGAGTCCTCTCTGGGTGTCTGTGTCTCTGGGATGTCGTGCGCGTTGATTGATGCGGGACTACTGATCACGTTGGCCCAGACGATCGAAGGAGTATGCGATGGGTTCGGCACTCGGGCGTAGAGACTTCATCAAGCTCGCCGGTGCCGGAGCGGTCATCGGCGCGGTTGGCTCTCGCGCCGCCCTCGGCAGCGAGGGATCCGATCGCGTCGCCACGAGGCGATGGCTCGGACCGAGGTACTGGGCAAACAGGCTGCAGGATTGGCAGTGGCGAGATGGCAAGATCGAGTGCATCGGCGCCAAGGGAAATCGACGATTGCGAGTTGCGACGCTGCTGACCGAGCAGGTGGTCGATCGAGCCGGCGGGTTCTCAGCGGCATGCGACCTCAGCTTCGCCAGTCCACCCGGAGGTGGCTTCGCTGGGATCTTGCTGGGCATCGGAAGTGGTCAGCTTGACTGGGTTGCACAGGGCAATGTATTCGGTGTCGGTGGGAAGGGAGGCGGCGTGGGATGCGTTGCCGCCCCCGATGGCCGCGTCCTGATCCTGGACAACACCGAGGAGAACCGACGCCGGCCTCGCGCGCTCGCTACATCCGCTCCTGCGCGTGAGCGGGCGCTCTCGTCCACGCGGTGTCGCCTCGAGACCCACATCGAGCGCATCGGAGTGGGCATTCGTCTCAGTGCGATTCTTGCGGACGAAGACGGAAGCACGATCTCTTCTGTTGCTACCGAAGGCCTCGACCCATCCATGGTGCTCGGGGGACTCGGCCTGCTGTGTGACGGGGGCGATGCCGCGAACCAACCAATATCGGCTTTGTTCGGAGAGCTTGAGGTTCGTGGCTCGATGGTGCGGCATTACCCCGAGCGGGCCTTCGGTCCGGTTGCTGGGATCCAGTACACGATCGGCGCACACGGACTCCGGCTGACGGCGCAGTTCATCCCGACCGGCCGGACGGCGGATGACGATCAGCTCGACATCCCAGAGGCGCGACTCGACTTCAGGCCGGTGCAGAACGACGGAGAGTGGCTGGCCGGGCCAACCACGCGTCTTACCATTCCGGCACACATCGCGCCATTTCGCCTTCCAGAGTGGGATCGTAGCCGCGCGTGGTCGGTGCGTGTTGTTCCGCTGCTGCGTGACGGCCGAGAGGCACCGAGCGAGTATCACTACCTGGGCCACATACCCGCCGAGCAGGCCGCTGCCCGTCCGAGCCGCGTACTGCTCTTCCACTGTCCGCGGATGGTGGGCGTGAGCAATGACCAAGACTACGCTGCACGCCCAGCGGAGCAGGCGTTTGAACGGTTTACAAGCCGGAATCTCATCATGCCTGCCACGGCGTCGCAGCGACGAATGGAGGATGAACTACAGCCTGATCTGCTTGTATTCACAGGCGACCAGATGTACGAGCAGATCCCGACATTGCCGGATGTAGATGATGCGGGTTCGCCACGTGCCGACGACTACCTCTATCGTTGGTTGCTCTTTCTCCGCACGTTCGGTCATCTGACGCGCCGAGTCCCAACGGTCACGATCCCCGACGATCACGATCTATATCTCGGCAACATCTGGGGCTGGTCGGGTCGAGAACCGCGCGGAGCACGCGGCGAGCCGGGGTACAACCACGAGCGCGGTTGGGCATTCTCGGTTGGGTTCTACAACCTCGTCATCGACACGCAGACAAGCCACCTTCCTCCGCCCGCGGATCCGACGCCGATGCCCCGCGGGCTCAAGAAGTACTACACTCGGCTCGATTACGGTGGGATCTCGTACGCGATCATCGAAGGTCGCACCTACAAGACACCCCCTTACCCTGAGTTTGTCGACAATCCTGACTCGGCGTCACTGCTCGGCGAAAGCCAACTGGCATTTGTGAAGTCATGGGGTGCATCGTTGCCATCCGACACACCTCGTATCGCAATCTCGCAGACGGTGTTTGCCAACCCCATGACCAACGCGGACGGCTCGCTGTCTAAGAACGAGTACGACGCGAACGCGTGGCCAGCTCCAGGACGCGACCGGGCCGTTGAGGCATTCAAAGAAGCTGGTGCCTTACTGGTTGGTGGCGACATACACAACGCTGTGTTCCTCAAGCATGGCGTAGACTCAGATGAAGACGGCCCGTATCAGTTCATACCGTGCGCATTCGGCCAGTTCTTCCAGCGATGGTGGGAACCTCGGGAAGAGGGCCGCGACCGGAGGCCTACTGATCCTCCCTTCACGGGCTTGCACCGTGACGGCGAGGGACACCGGTTCCGGATGATCGCGTGCACCAACGCGAGGATCAGCTTCGCAGAGGCGCAGCGAGCCGGCTTTATCATCGGCCGGTTCATTATCGACCCGAACCTCACACGGTCCGGCTATGGCCTGTTGGAGATCGACCCTAGCGCGAGCACCGTGGTCATCGAGCACTGGGACCGTGAAGCTGATGCAGCCGGCCGTCCGGCACAGTTCGAAGGCTGGCCCGTGGTACTTCCGATACCCAAGCCGAAGTATGATGGCCTGGAGCGGCATCAAGGTGTGGGCCGCGGTAGCCAAACAACACCTTGACCGGTCGCTGATGGCCACGTCAAGCGAGAGCTGTCACTGTACTTTGAATGAGTACTCGCTGAGTCAAACCCAATCTTCTAATTTATCGACAACGCGACACGCAGGCTCTCTATCCCTTGAGTCCCGCGGTCGTTTCGCTTTGGACGAAGTAGCGCTGAGCGCTGAAGAACAGGATCACGCACGGTAGCAGCGTGACACACGTGGCGGCCATCAGTAGATTTCCAAAGCGTACGCCGTACTGCCCGTTGAACGAGTTCAGAGCGAGCGCGATGGTACGGTTCTCCGGATCGTTGAGGTAGATCAGCGGGCCGAGGAAGTCGTTCCAAGTGAACATGAACGTGTAGATCGCCACAATCGCGATAACGGGCTTGCTAAGTGGAAGCATCAGGCGCCAGTAAATCATCAATGCTCCCGCGCCATCGATCCGCGCTGCTTCGAGAAGTTCTTCTGGTACTTGCGCGAAGAACTGCCGGAACATGAAGATGTAGAACGGGGTGCCGACCCACATCGGAACGATCAGCGGCAGAAACGTATCCACCCAGCCAATCGCTCGGAATAAGACGAATGTCGGAATCATCGTGACCTGAGGCGGCAGCATCATGGTCGAGAGCATGAGCAGGAAGAGCGGCTCGCGACCGCGGAATCGAAATCGTGCGAAACCAAAGCCAACGAGAGAACTCGAGAGTACTTGCCCAATCACGGCCAGCGTGGTGATGACCACGGTATTGGCGAGTGCGTCCTCAAAGCCCATCTGCCCGAGTGCATCGGGATAGTTCGTGAAACGCGGCTGCTCGGGGAGAAGCACCTCGGGCCCCATCGCGGCCTCGCCCTGCGTCTTGAGCGATGTGGTCACCATCCACGAGAACGGCACCATCATGACGAGCCCGCCCAGCACGAGCGCGGTATAGACCCACGTATGCACAAAACGCTCGGAGCGCTGCTGCCCAACTCTGCTTCGCTTCGGTGTCACGAGTCGTTGGTCGTCAGCCCGGAGGCGGCTCACGACTTGAGTCCCTCGTAGTAGACCCATGAGCGAGACGTACGGACGACCACGAGCGTCACGACCAGCAACGCGAGGAACAGCACCCACGCCATTGCACTGGCGTATCCCATATTATGGAACTCGAACGCTTGCTCGTAGAGGTTCAGCACGTAGAACAGCAGGTCATCTCGCTGTGTGCCCTGGGAGCGCGTGATGACGTAGGCTGGCGTGAATACCTGGAAGGAGCCGATGATCCCCATCACAAGATTGAAGAAGATCAGCGGTGAGAGCATTGGCAGCGTGATCCGGAACACCTGGTGCATCGGACCGGCGCCGTCGATCCGCGCGGCCTCGTACAAGCTCGGCGGGATGCCTTTAAGCCCCGCGAGGTACACCACCATGCCGGCGCCCACGCCCCACAGGCTCATGATGACCAGCGCTGGCACCGCGAAGACCCCGGCATCGGCGCCGAACCAGTCCGGCGGCTTAAAACCAAAGACCCCGGCAACAGGCGCAATCGCGGCATTGAGCAGCCCACGGTCGGTGTTGAAGATCCACAGCCAGAGTGTGGTCAGCGCCACACCGGTTACCACAGAAGGCACGAAGTACACCGTGCGGAAGAAGGTGATGCCGCGGACCGTCGAGTTCATGAGCAACGCGACCGCCAGCGCAGCGACCTGACCGATCGGGACCATTAGGACCACGTAGTAGACGGTGATCCACACCGACTGGCCGAACGTCGGGTCGTGGCTGAAGAGGTACCGGTAGTTGTCGAGCCCGACCCATTCCGCTGCGCCGAGCGGCGCCATCGCGGTCCATCGAGTGAATGACAAGATGAGCGAGGCGATCATCGGCCCAAGTACAAACGCCAGAAAGCCGATCACCCACGGCGAAATAAACAGCCAGCCGGTTCTTTCCTCTCGACGCCCAAGCCGACCCAACCGTTCTCTACGGATCACAGCCCAGCAGACCGTCACCGCGAGGCCCAGTCCGAGCGCGACCGTCACAACAATGGGGCCCCAGGGCGCCGGCGGATACTCCAGCTGTTTGAGAGGCGAGGCAAGCTCGGCCTCCCACCGATCTCTAATGGCTACCAGAGCATCGAGCACCGGTTTCTGGCCAAGCCGGAGTGTGTCGGATGTCTCCTGCTCGAGGATGCGACGGAACTCTTGCTCTGGCGGCATCGTCCCGAGTCGTGCGACCTCGACAAGTTCGAGGAATGTCTTGCTGTGCCGCGGCATCTGTCCGGGCGCGAGGAACACCTCCGACTCTGCCACGGGCCGCATCGATGGGATCGCGAGTCCGAGCTCGGCGGTGAGCCGCTGTCCGGGCTCCCCTGTGAGAAACGCGAGCAACTGGAACGCGGCATCAGGGTGCTCGGTATCACGAGCCACTGCCCACGCGTTGGTCGCGATACCGGTGACCGGCGTCCCGGCGTGCGGCACCGGCACGATATCCCACTCGAAATCGTCCACACTCCGCCAATCCGGCACCTTCCACCGCCCGATCGGCCCGATCACACCAATGCGGCCCGCGAAGAACAGCTCCTCCTCACTCTGCCCCAATCCGCTCGCGTTATAGACCACGCGGTCAACGAGTCTCAGGCGCCGGATCATCTCAAGAGCTTCGATCGCGGGCGGTTCGTTCAGCGCGATGTCGCTGAACCCAGCGGCGCTGAAGAAGCTGCCCCCAAAGGACCATACAATGACCCGGAGCGCCTCGTGCCACGTCTGGAGCGCACCACCCCAGTAACGCTCATCACCCGTTGAACGCGCATGATTGGTCACGTGGCGGACCGCGTCCTCATACTCCGCCCACGTCCAACCGTCGTACGGCACCGCGATACCCGCCGCCTCAAAGAGATTCACGTTGACGTACATCACGAAGGTGCTGAAGTCCTTCGCGATGCCGTACAGCGGTCCCTTGCCGATATTGGAGCCGTCAAACCGAAATGCATCGAGCAGCACGGGGTAGTAGTCATCGAGCGCCAGGCTGCCATCGGGCACCGGTAGCACGAGTTTGAGGGCGGCGAACTGAGCTACGTCGTCTGCGCGGAGGTAGAAGAGATCGGGCGGTTCGCCGGATGCGAGCATGGTCTTGAGCTTGGAGTCAAAGTCGTTGGTATGAATCTGCTGCACACGGATACCGGGGTGATCCGCCTCGAACGCTTCGATGAGCTGGGCGACGATTCGCCGCTCCGCCGAGTCGCCCCAGTGCAGCACCCGGAGCGTTGTCGTCAACGCCCCGTCCGCGACGCCCCGCGCCCAGCGACTGCCGACGTGCGTGAATGACCACACGACCAGTAGGATCGTTGCAACGATCAGAATCCAGTTGGCGGCCCGTTTGAAGATGTCCATCACGATCGTCCGAAGCAGACTCTACCGCCTTCGGGGTGAGCCAATCGGTCGGTGCGGAAGTGTGCTCACATCCCACAGGCGTAGGTCGAAGCCCCACTGCCCTGTGCCCTGGCTCACGCGAGCAACGATCGTGTGCTGCCCAGCCTCGAGGCGAAGCCGGGCGACATCCTCGTTCGCGGTAAAGGCACGGGGTCGGTCTGCATCGATCACGCGTTCACGGTTGATCCAGACGACAAGTCCGTCATCTGAGCCCGCGCGAACCTCGATCTCTGTGGGGTGCTCGAGCTTGAACTCGCTCAAGGCAAACGTCACCGAGGCTCGGCTCGCACCGAGTAGCGCGTTCAGATCAATCAGTCCCACCCCACTCACGTCCCTGGCATGCCACTTGCGCACGGTATCCGTGTCTCCACCGAACGTACCACGCTCGATCAACCGCTCTATGTCCCTTACCGTTGAGCTATCTAGCGTGAGCGGCTCGTGCAGACTCCAGGTGAGTGAGAGGACACGTCGGGCATTCTCTCCTGACCACACTCGGCGCGGATCAAAGCCGGCCCCGGGCACCGCATCACTGAGACCGACGGCAGGTGATCCATCGGACGCGGTCACTCGAAACACCATGCCCCAGCCGCCACGACCCTGCGCAACCTTCACCATCACACGGTTCACACCCGCAACAAATCGTGCGTTGATAGTGTTCTGATCTGGCGCGATGCCGCGCTCGTGTACCTCGCTCACGAGTAGTTCGTCGTTGACCCACACAGCGATCGTGTCGTCGGTTCCGAGTCGCAGTTGCACGTCCTGTTCTCGGTCGCTCTCAATCAGAGTCATCGCGTAGACGAACGTGTTCTCACAAAGGCCGAACATCCGGTTGAAATCCAGACCATTCATCGCGCTAACGGCACGAGAATCGACGCGCTCCCAGCGAACCGCTGCGCCGTCATCAGACTCAAACACCGCAGCCGCATCGAACACCCACTCGGCGGGTGCTATTGCTGAGAATGCCTCGATCTTTGACTCTGCTTGGAAGGGACCGGCGACAAGCCAGACGGGCGAGCGGATCAACGCCGCCTGGTCGCGATCGAGCTCACGGTCATCGAGCAGCGCCACCATGGAGAGACGCTCATCACCGACTGTGCCCGATCCGTGAGGTATATCAACTGTCCATGTGACCCCAACACGTTCTGATGGTGAAAGGTCAAGCCGCTGTGACCTGGGCCACCCGTCCGTGCTTGAGCATAACGCCTCCAGCGTGACATCAATACTGAGCGGCACCGAGGTTCGGTTGAAGAACGTGCCACGGACCCGCGTCTCGCCCTCGGTGACGACATTCAGAAACGGATCCTTGATCTCAACTCGCACCAAATCACGCCAATCGATGGCGGCTTGAGCGAGTGGTGTGTCCATATGATCTTTGTGAGTGATCGTGTACCGCTGCACACGTCCCGCGCCGCCGGTTGCGCTGGGCGCAGGGATATCGAACGAGGCTCGACCATCTGCCACCTCCCTAACCGCAACTCGTTCGACACGGTGCGGCGCATCCTCGAACCACCACTGCACCACGATCTCATCAATCTCGGCTCGACTGAGGCTGCACTCAATGGTCGTTACGCGTTTCAGGGGGTTTCCTCGCTGGGGTGCGCTCAGGTTGGAGAGCACTGCTGGCGAGTCCCACAGCTCCTCCGGCGAGAGGACCACATCACGCGGCGAAGTGCCACGCACCCACTTCCCAATCTGCTCGCCCTCGTTGACAGCGAGCCGAATCTCCGCCCCTTCGCGGAAGAAAAGGGGCGCATCCACCATGCCAATCGGTACCTCGAAAGAGCCGGGCCCATCGAATGCCATGGGCACGAATGCGTGCAACCATCGACCCGCGGGGAAACGGACGACTCGCCCGAACGCACCCTCGTCCATAACGGGTGCGACGAGCATGCTGTCTCCAAGCATGTATTGATCGACAACCCCGTCGTGCTCGCCGGTTTCGAAGAACATCGGGCGCATGATAGGTATGCCGGTTGCCGAAGCCTCTAGGCCAATGTCGATCAGCGCCGGCACGATGTTCATGCGTAGATTTGCGAGCAGCCGATAGGCATCGACCGCTTGATCTCCGAAGTGCCAGGGTTCGCGCGGCTCGATGCCGTGAAACTGCATGAAGGGGCTGAGCGCACCGAACTGCAACCAACGGATGTACAGTTCAGGCGAACATGTGCCGACATAGCCGCCGATGTCGTGGCTCCAGAATGGCATCCCCGAGAGTGAGCTACTGAGGCCGGCGATGATCAATCGTTGCAACTGCGGCCACTCGGCGAACTGGTCGCCGGCCCACAGCGCGGGGGACTTCTCGATGCCCAGGCTTCCGCTCCGGGCCCAGATCATGCCATCAAAGCCCTCTTCCTGGAGCACGTCGAACGTCGCACGGTTGTACAGCGTGGACCACTCGTTATGGGCGAACACACCCGTGATGCCATCGCCGAGCACATCATCCGGCTTGATCGCCTCTCCGTCGTCCGCCTTGAACCCGCTCACGCCCAGGCGCACGACCGGTCGAAGCATGTCTTTGTAGAACCGCACCGCCTCGGGCTTGTAGAAGTCGATATTGCCAAACCCAGCGAGCCACTCCTCGCGCAGGCTCACCTCGCCCTTGGGATCGCGCACCAGATAGCCCTTCTTTGCCGCCTCCTCAAACCATGGTGAAGAAGGGTGCAGGATCGGCACTTGCCACAATACAACCTTCACATCTTCGCGCACGCACCAATCAAAGAAGCCCTCCACGTTGTGCCAACGCTCGGTCGAGAAGCGATTGAACTCCCCCGTCTCACTCGGCCCTTTCCATGCCTCGAGCACGATCACACCGAATGGCAACCCGCGCTCGCGCATGCCGCCCATCGCGGCCTCTGCTTCCTCCTGGGTTTCGTAGCTGTTCTTGCTGATCCATGGCTCGTACGCCCAATCCGGCACCGGCGTCAGCCCGCCGATGAGGGTGGTCCGATCTCGAACGAGGCTGGGCACCGAATCGCCAAACGCGATCACGATCGATGCTGCCTCGCCAACTCGTTGGTACCGGTGCCAGCCGTCACCGGACGAATTGAGGTCGAAGACCCCCTCTGGGTTGTCTTCTGCAAAGAACCCGTATCCCTCGGACGAATAGAGCACCGGCGTGACGAAGTACGTCGCATCACCATCACCCTGGCCGGGCTCGTCGACGATCCACATGTTGACGAGCCGGCCGTTGAGATCGAATGCGTCGAAACGCTCGCCTAAGCCGTACAGCGACTCACCCTCCGTAACACTCCAGGCAATCTCAAGACCTGGGGCCGCTGTGCGGCCAAAGCGGTCGAGCGCACGAACACGCCCAGACCACACCGCCCCGCCATATTCGACCGTGAGATCGCCGGATCCAGGGTCAAATGCGATCGAGTGCGCACCAACGCGCGTATCGATCGACTCGGCATCTCCCGAGGACGACAAGGACACCCGCACGGCACCGGGCACCGATTCGTCTACAGTTTCAACTCGCGCCGCCACGCCCTGGCTCAGAACCGGCGCATCAACTAGGATCGCTACCATCAGCATCCACAAAAATCGTAAGCAGCGATCGGCTACATGAAGCTTGCGAAGGAACTCACCCGTATTCGAGCGCGATCCGAGCAGCACGTTGACGAGCCTGGGCATAGATCTTCTGCTTCTTGATATTCAGTGGTAACGACGGCGACGCACGGCGACCGCGGCGAAGGCCA
The DNA here is from genome assembly GCA_038747915.1 of Planctomycetota bacterium. Lineage (GTDB taxonomy): Bacteria > Planctomycetota > Phycisphaerae > Phycisphaerales > UBA1924 > JBCDAP01. Next base: position 33,151 of record JBCDJJ010000017.1, read on the forward strand.
CGAGTATGGCACTGCCGGGAGCAGGAATTGCAATCGTGAGGTTGTTGAAATAGACATCGCTGTTGACACCACCGGAGTTCCCGCCGTCATCGCTGAACAACGCAATACTCTGAATGGGCCCAACGTTTGCGAGTTGCAGGCCGGGTGTGGTCGCAATGTCACTGTCGCCAGACTCACTGAAGAAGCGTTCGATCTGGAGATCGAACGCACCCCCACCGGTGAAGATGAACCGAGCGGTGATGCCATCGAAGCCGAAGCCAGCACCAGTCTCGATCTCTCCGCTCGCATCTAGGACCGTGAAGTTGGCATCGCCGCCCTCGAAAAATAGCTCGGCCGCGGACCCTGCTGAGACATCATTGAAGGTCGTATTCGTGTTGCCATGACGCAGCGCGATGCCAATCCTTCCGCCATCGCCGATGAAGCCGTACTCGAGTGTGATCTCGAGCGACGTCCCGGCAGTGCCGATATCGGTGCCGAACGCGCGGAAGGCTGCGGAGCGCTCGGCGCCGTCACCGTTGTTCGCGAATAGTGCCCACGCACGCCCGGGGTTGCCGTTGAGCACGTTGCTCGGGCCGTCCGCGTTCTGGTCGGCGACGAACCGTCCAGCGAACCCGTTACTCGTTTCGCTCGCAAAGGCCCAACCACCGAACCCGAAGCCGCCATTGCTGTTGTCGGCCCAACCATCGTCGTACGCCGCGTCGTCAGCACTATCGAAGCCGACGATACCCGCGACGGATGCACTCGCGAGCGCCGCTACAAGGCCAACTGCTGTTATCTGCTTGACCATATCGTGCTCCTTTCCAAAACAAATGAAGGCGTGTCCGACTCACTCCCGGGCACCGGATGGCGTAAGCGGATGCATCACTCAGTCATCCTCACGGATCATTCTGTCTCGCACCTGCACCTTGTCAGGGCACTAAAGAATGAGTCGATGTCTCGGCGATCGATCACACCATCGAGCGTCAGGTCGGCGAGAGCATTGGCACTTGATATGTCCGAAAGATGCCCGGCGAGATCGAACGTGTCGACCGGGCTGCCGGAGCTGTCTCGATCGAACGCGACGAGATCAACCTCAAGGAACTGCTGCCCGCCGATGGCCGTGAAGTCCGGCGCCTGAGCGGGGAGTAACGAGGGCGACCCCGCCGGCGGGAGCACCTGATCCCCGACAAATCCAACCGAGAATGCAAGCGCAGCGAGTACACGAACCGGCTGGCACAGCGTGGCATCATCACGGAGCAACGATGTCGGCAGATCGATCTCAAACCCGCGCGCCGCGGTCGCTGCACCAGTCGCGCTCTGAGCGGCAACGCCCGCCGTGTTCCCCGCGTCGTACCCGACAAGTACCGCGTGACCCTCGGGTTCGAACGCCGAGATCAACGCACCGCTTCCTAAGCCAATCAGGCCGCGGCCAAGATCGACCTTCTCCGCCGGCCCGCTGCCGATGCCACGGTAGAGCGTGGGGGTGAGCGTGCCGTCGCCGGACACCGTGATAGACAGCAGCACCTCCGGCGTGAAACCGACGTCCATCCGTGTACCGGGGAGCGAGCGCACGGGGTTTGGCTCCGTGGTGAGCCCCGCAGACGGAATGACCTGAGCACCACCGGGCCCGGCGTCGATGAAGAGCAACAATGCATCGCCCTCAGAAAGATTCCCCGTCAGCCCGAGCCGCAGCGTATCGGGGCGGAGATCCGCGAAGAGTTGGTTGAGCTCATTGGCGTTATCGCCCATGCCGGTCGGTTGGGTCTGTGTGACCGGGCCACCCCATGGGAATGCGCTCGGGATCTGGACACCATCGATCGCTGCGGGCAGCGTCTCGGCGCAACTCGCGATCGCGAGCAACGAGATCGGTACGTTCTCGATAAGCGTTGGGTTGTTGGTGGTCGGCTCGGAGACCGTGACACGATGCTCGGCGCCGTCCTCGATCAGCAGCCTGACATCGAGCATCCGTCCAATGGGACGTGGACGCTGCCCTTGCTCGGTCTGGATCGAGAGGATCAGACCGCCGCCGACGCGACTCACGTGGTACGTCGTCAGCAGGTAGTCGCCACTTTGGTATCCGAATCCATCACCCGCATCCTCGTAGAGTTCACCAACGGCGATACCACTGTTATCGAGTGCGACGAGCAGTCCGTAATCGTTACCGTATCCATCCTTGGTGTGCTGCACGAGGCTCGCGTGGAACGGCACGATATGGCCACCGCGTACTGAGAGATGAGGCAGGTCGGACTCGCACAGGTCGATCGGAGCATTGCCTCCATCCACCTCGCGAAAACCGAATTGCACCTCCCGGCCTGGTAGGTCGGGAGTGCTCGGTATCGCCTCCGGTGAGGTCGCCGATGCAACGATGAGTCCTTCACCGAGCAGGAACGCATCATCCTCTTCCCGCAGCGAAGCATTGGAGGGGTCCGCGAAGAACACCGGCTGGGCAAGCGGGATCCCATCGGTGTGCGCACGGTACGCCAGTGTGTACAGATGAGGCAGCAAGCGGTACCGTCGCTGCACAGCGAGTCGGCCCACGCGCTCGGTCTCGAGCCCGAACACCCACGGCTCCTTCGGCGGGCTCTCATCTCCGGCCGTGTGCTGTCGCGCGAACGGCATCATGGCACCGATGCCCATCCACCGGCGGTACATCTGTGGGTCGATCGGATCGAGATAGCCACCGATATCCGGTCCACTGAACGGCTGCCCACTCAGCCCCAGATTGAGTAACTGCTGGATGCTGACGTCGACGTGATACCAACTCGCCCGGTTGTCGCCCGACCAGTTCCACGTGTACCGCTGGCCGCCCAGCGCACCCGCGCGGCTCAGCACGAACGGTCGCCTGTCGGGTCTTGCATCCTGTACGCCTAGAAACGCGGTACGGCTGAGCTGCATGCCATAGGCATTGTGGTACCGCGCGTGGTCATCGGTGCCACCGAGGTCCGCGTCGGCGAGGTGGATAGTGTTCTCCGGCATCGTCTGATCGGGGCCGTTGAACACCGCGGGCTCACTCATGTCTATCCAGGCGCCGGTAACACCAGAGTCGAGCAGGAAGTCGGAGAGCTTGTCGACGTACCAGGTCCGCGCGGACGCGTTGAGCGAATCGAGAAAGATACACGGCCCGGGCCACACATCTCCGACGTACGGCGAGACACCATCGGGCAGTCGCACCGATCGCGCACCCCCGGCGACTTCGTGAAAAGTCGGCCAGGCCGGATCAACGCGGATGAACCCACCGAGGCTCGCAACGGTCTCGAAGCCCATCGTGTTCAAGTCACCCGTCAGCGCCGCAGGGTCGGGCACCTTGGCCCCATCCCAGGTGAACATGCGAAAGCCATCCATATACCCGACGTCGATCCAGAGCACGTCCGTCGGAATCCGGCGATCGCGAAGCTCACCCGCCACCGAGCGCAGCACAGCATCTGTCGTGTAGGAGCCACGGGACTGGTGATACCCGAGCGCCCACAGAGGAGGCAACGGTGGGGTGCCGGTGATGTGGTACAGCGTCTGGACCACCTCGGGTGGGGTCGACTTGTTGATGGTGTAAACCGGGAGATCGCTCTGAGCAGCGCGGAATACCAGACCGAAGCCGGAGTCGCCCGTGGTATCGATCTCGGCCCGCTCGATAGTGTCGAAGAGGACACCGGTTGCCGACCCGTCAGCGTGGACGAGCAGCACCCACGGGTGTGACTGATACAGTCGGTCGTTGGAGTCGGCCCAACCCGGTGCATCGGTGTTCCAGAGTTCGACAAACTCTCCGGTGCGTTCGAGCGACCCCGTGACAAGCCCGGTGCCGTAGATCGATGTCCCCGCAGGGATATCAATGCGGACTTGTCGCCGGCCGTCAGACTCCGTTCCGAAACTCGGTTCTCCGATCAAACCACCCGGTGCCACGGTCTGATCCGAGAGTGGAACGATGAGCGCATGCGAAGGTGGAGCATTGAACTTGGCGCTCAGTGAGCGGTCGTACCGCACGATTCCGTCGCCAACAATCCAGCGCACCGCCTGAGCACCCGCCCCACTCACGATAACCAAGGACAACACAACCGTGACCGCGCAGTGCGGTAGCCAGGAGTGCCAACTGGGTCGATGAGACGACATCAGGGCTCGGTCCGCGCGAAGTTCATCCAACCGTATGTCTCATCAAATTCAGGGAATGGGTTGCTGAACGGCAGCTCTGAGATGGCGAGGTAGTCGCCGCGCCTGCGGAAGTACATAGAGTCGGCCTGGATGGCCACGTCGTCTCGAAACCCGCCGTCCTCACCGACGAGCCGGCCCTGATCATCCATCGCGACCGAGATTTGCTGCTCTGGCTCGATGGATTGCGGACGGACCTCACGGACCGATGCATCGAGCCCGGCGATGAACGCCGTGCCGTCGTGCCGCTCGCTGAATTCATCGTTGAGTTCAAATCGTCCGTCGTGCGTATTGGTGTTCCACAAGGCGCTCTCCTCGATATAGAGCGGCACCGTGTCGAAGCGGAGCAGACGTCCGGCACCACCAAGCATCTCGACGTCGTCCCTGGTGAGCGTGGGTTGATCGTACGGGCTCGAACCATCGGGGCGGACCGCGACAAAGTCGAAGCGCGTGGTCGTGCGGATGCCGTTGGCGGCACCGAGCATCGTGTAGTCGAAGACGAGCCCATCTCCAAAAAGGCGGTCGGGTAGATCCGTGTAGCCATTTCGGCCTTGGAGATCGGTGTCCTGATACGCTCGGCGTCCATTGGTTGGGCACTCGAAGAGCTCGTCGACATTCTCCACAAACTTGAAGACGAGCCCGCCCTCGACGCGCTGGTCCACCCCGCCGCTCTGCCGGCCGTAGATATACGCCCAGTCCTGCAGCAGATTGAATCCAGAAATCGTCGGGTGCGGCTCATCAAAGAAGTAGGGCTTACTCGGCCAGAGCTGGTCGTTGTTGTCGAGGGTGTAAAGCAGCGTGAACTGCGCGATCGAGCGCTGATTGGACTGGCACAGCACGGCCTGCGCTACCCCACGCGACCGTGCGAGCGCCGGGAGGAGCAGCCCGATCAAGAGTGCAATGACCGCGACAACCACAAGCAACTCGATGAGCGTGAAGGCACGAGCGGTCTTGACCATGGTCATGGTGCAACCTCCGAGTGTGGGCCCGAGAGCATGCAAGCCGACGACGATCCTGTCGGGCGCCGTCGGCGAAGACTCCGCGTCACGGTGTGGTGGCCATCTGGAACAGGTCGAGGTACTCGCTCACGTCGAACGAGTCGAGTCCGCCGTCCCCGTTGACATCGAGGTCGAAATCGTTGCTTTGGGTAGTCTCGATGAGCAGTGAGTTGAAGTAGATGTCGTTGTTGAGCCCCTGCTCATCGCCGCTTGCACCGGCGTCGCTGCTGAAGAGCGCGACACTCTCGACGGCACCGATGCCGGCGAGCGAACGCTCGGCAAAGGTGTACTCGAGCGTGCTACCGAGTTCGTCACCGAACCGAGTGACCCGTAGCACGTAGGTGTCGGCGGAAGTGAAGTCAACGCTAGCGATCAACCCATCGAGACCGAAGGGGATGCCGGTGTCGAGGACGCCGTCGCCGTCAACAAGCGTGTAGTTCCCGTTCCCGCCCTCGAAGAAGAACTGGAGGCGACTACCGATACCAAAGTCGCCCGCGGTCGAGGTGGCGTTGCCATTTCTGAGACTGAAGCCCACAAGCCCGCCCGTGGCGATAAACCCGTGTTCGTAGGCAAGGGAGAAGGTGATACCACCAGCGTCGATGGGAGTTGAAATGGTACGGAAGGCGGTGGACTGCTCAAGACCAGCGCCGCCGTTGGCGAAGATCGCCCATCCACTCCCGCCGTTAAACTCGCCGGTCGCGACGTTGCTCATCCCGGAGTCATTCACGCGGTCCGCGATGAATCGGCCGACAAACCCGTCGGCGTTCTCGGAGAACCCGGCGAACGCCCACGGGCCGAACCCGCTGCCTCCATTCGTGCCGGCGAACCAGCCTCCGAAGTAAGAGACCGCGTCGGCGGAGTCCGACGCGAGCACCTGTGCGGCACTTGAGCCGCCGATGATCGACGCGGCAAGCGTCGTCACTGCTGTCTTCACTACGTCCATAGAACTCTCCTGCTAAGCGGTCGATCGAACAGACTCGAGCGCACCCGCGATGTTCTGGGGCACGGGCCTTGTCTTGATGGGTTTCACACGGGCGGCGGCTTTGCTCACCTCAAGTCGTTCCGCGGATGCGCCGAGCGTGCTGTGTCCCGGCACCAGCTCTCCCCCGCTGACATAGACGGACTCAACCGCTCGCACAGGATCTTGAATCCGCTGAACGAGCAAGCGGGCCGCAGCGGCACCTTCTTGGGCAACCGGGGCCTTCATCACGGTGAGCCCGTAGGAGCGGTAGCCGGCGTTCAAACCTGTGCCCGTGGCGGTGACAGCAACATCCCCGGGAACATTCAGCCCAAATCCGCTGAGGTGATCGATCGCGTTCATGGCGATCTCGTCGTAGAGCGCGTAGATCGCATCCGGACGTCGAGCCATCGGCCATCGTGTAAAGATCTCTCGTAGCTCGGCGTCAAAGCCAGCCTCAGACGGCCGAAGCACGAACAATTCATCCGCGGTCGCCAGACCGGCCTCAGCTGTGGCTCTCCGGACCGCGTTGTATCGCTCGCGCGTCAACCGGCGATCATCGGTATGCCCGAGGAACAGCATCCTCCTGCGACCGGCTTCTGCGAGATGACGCACCGGCAGAGCGACTTCTGCTGGATCCCAGGCCGCGAAAGTTGCCTCGGGCATGTCCGTCGGAACGTCTCCCAGGAACACCACCGGCATCCCACGACCGATCACATCCCGATAGTGAGCCACCTCGTGCTGCATCGGGCTGCAGAGCACACCCTGCACACGCCGGCGGAACAGCGAGTCGAGACCACGGCGGCTGCGATCGACGCTCATGCGATGGTTAACGATGAGTGGAACGAATCCCGCCTCGTCTAGCACCTCCTCGACGCCGAGCATGATGTAGTGCGCCCAGTCATTGAGCAGGTGTGGCAAGATCACCCCGATGTCGCCGGTCCGCTGAAGCCGAAGCGAGCGGGCCATCTCGTTGGGCGAGTACCGCATCGCGCGGGCGACCTCGAGCACGCGGGCCGCGGTGGCATCCGCGATTCGCTTTTCAGCGGCCCGACCGTTGAGGACGAATGACACTGTCGTCGGAGATGCCTCGGCTTGGCGGGCGATGTCTGCAATCGTGACTGTCTTCGGGTGTCGATTGGAGTCGGCCACGGTGTCGTCTCGTGCGGTGGGTGCTATCACCCGCTCATCCATCGTGGGATGGAATCGGCCCATATGCTAAATTGATTTAGCCAATCCAATGATGATCCGTATTCATCGCGAAGTCAAAGGCAAACCCCAAAGTTCGGGCATTTGCTATATCCATTTAGCCACACCTCACAACCTCATCTACTGAAGATGGCCATGTCGGGCGGCTGACCATTGCCAGGGCTGTATCCCGGCAGCAAGTTTCTGTTTTGTTTGGGTAAATATCGACCCGCTCGGTCTACCTCGTCCTCGCCCGCGTAGTTTGTGTGAGCGAGCCGTCGGGCGAACCCCCTGCTGGAAGTTCTAGAGTGCGATACGACGAAGGTCCATGATCGCGGACGTTCTCACGGTCCGATCCCGCAGCATCAAATCATGGCGTCGCAATGTACCCGGCGAAAGAATCGGGACCAGACCAGGGTCCCTCGAACAGCCGAACGCGGAGTGGTGCGACCCCAGCGGCGCGCCGATCGCCACAGCTACCACTGCCTTCCTCGACAATGGCGATCATGGACCTGAGATGATGTAGTTCCATGGCCACTCCTCGACTTTGATCTATCGCACAGGCCGCTGCCCGAGCTCGACTGCACGATCACATGCGGACAGCCGATCTGGCCCTGCGATGGTAGGCAGAGTGCTGTTATGACACAGGAGCGTGCAGCGAACAGCCTGCCTTACCGCACAGCAGCCACGATCATGGCGGAACATGTGTTCAGTGTGCTCGGTGTTCCGCCAGGCGCTTCTCGAACGAGCATCGGCGCTTCTAAATGCCTGACCTGAGTGAGCCGCGCATCAACGGTTCGCTCCCTCCTCGACGCGATCAAACGACACTTCACATCTTGCAAAGACACCGCCGCAGCGATGTACGATACGTGCGACAGCTTGTCCACGGTCACAGTGGACAGATGGCGTCGTGTGTGACGACAGCACCTACCCAACCGCCCGAACTCATCTGTGTCGCACCGACTCTTCTGCCCGGCGCATTTGTGAGTCGTCACCTTGGGGGGATGCAGGCCTTGTTAGAAGCCCTTCGCAAGCAGGTTACCGAACACACCGAGGTCGAAGGCGTCGGCCGGCGCATCGTTGTTGAGTTCGGCCACGTCGAGGTTTTGTGATACCAGTGCCGCGAGGTACGCGTTGTAATCATCGGCGTCGAGTATTTGATCACCGTTGACGTCCGCAAGGGAAAATACACCGGGCTGGATCGAGAAGATCGACGAGCCTGTCTCAGACATACCGTTAACGATGTCCGAGGCGGTGAACACGATGGTGTCGTTCGCGTTGATCGCGATATTGGGCGAGAAGCTCGTGATGACAAACTCGCGGGTAATCTCGGTGACATTACTATCACCGTCGACATCGGTCAGGTCATCAACTTGTAACGTGCAGCCGAGGGAGGCGACGCTGGCGATCTCGGTGCCGTCGGTGATCCAGATACCCGTCGTGCCCTGATCGTCGGTCGCGAAGAAGACGACCTTGCCGGAGTCGCCGATCCGCGGGTTGAACTGCACACCGAGGTCGATGATCGTGACGCCGTCGAGGCTACCACCCTCGGTGATGATCACGACTTGGCTCGACCCGTCTTCGAGGACGAGTTCTTGGAGCCCGTTGTCGCGTCGGGTGGCAAGGTAGACCACCTGGCCGGTGCTGTTCACGTCGGGCGACCCAAGGAACGAGGAATAGGTACTGGTTACCGATTCGGTCGACTCGAGCTCATTCACGCTTGCCGGGAGGAGCGGATCGACCGAGTCGATCTCGATGCGCTCGATGACGGCGAACTGATCTGTGTTCGTCTGATCCGTGAACTCGAACCGCTGAACAGCGACGAATAGACCGTTTGTCGAGAGGTCACCGAAGGAGCCACCGTTGTCGAAGGTAATAAATGGTGGCAGTCCGCCGGCTTGGTCCGCTGTGCTGTAGACCTCTTCGCTGTCACTCTGATCGGCGTTGACAGCGAAGACGGTGTCATCGTCGTTCCCCTGCACAAAGATGAAGGAGCCGTCAGCGAGTCTCCGGGTCGCGCTCACGCCCGAGGCCGAGGCGCTGGAACCGAAGGTATCGAGGGCGACGACAGAGATCGCGCTGGCTGGCGGCGCTGCCGGGTCGAACTCGAAGAAGCCGGTGATGGTGCCGGCGCCAACGCTTCGCAGAAAGAACAGCACGGTATCGTCCGAGGCGACCGATGCACCGCTGAGGAACGACGAGAATGTTGTCGGTAACGGAACCAGATCGAAAGTCACCATGAAGTCATCGGAAAAGTCGCCCGGCGTGCCGTTGTCGTCGATCACGCTGGTCTCATCGGGCCCGGTACGGGTGACAAAGCCGAGCCCTTGCCCAACTCCACCAAAGAGCAGCGCATCCTCGATCGTGTTGATGAAGATGTCGTTGGCCTGGCTCGGGGTCGGCTCGGGGAACGGCTCGATCGCCACCACAGCACGCGTCACGATCGCACCCGAACTCGAGACATCAATCGCGGAGATCGCGCCGATCCCCGCCGGGAGGTTGAAGCCTGTCGCGAACGCACTGCGCGCTTCGAGCACGGGCTCGCCGTACGAGAGATCGCCGAGCGCCTGACCGGCACACGCGGCAAGAGCAGCGCTCGTCATCATCACCATCTTCATCACAGAACTCCTCGGGTTGCGGTGTCGATCTTTCACTCGTCTTCGCCACGGTGGTGCGGAGAGGAAGGCTCGCCCGCATGTCCAAGCCGGGCCGCCCGGTCAGAACCCAGAGTCAACCGGGCCATTGATCTTGGTGTACTCCTCGTACTCCGCGGTGCTGCGGAGAATGAAGCTGTAGTCCCCCGTCGCGAGCCGATTCGGCTCGATGTCGGTGTAACGCACCGCACCATCCATCGTGGCGAGTGACGCTTTGTTGGTCCCGCCATGCTGTCCGGGCACTTCCTCGAAGCCTTGGTGCGCAACGAGCCCCGCGATGCCTCCCGAGAGCCAGACGAACCCGGAGCCGACATCCGGGTTGTCGGGCCTCACGGCCCGTCTTCCACGCTCCCACACGCGATGGTTGGCCAGAGTGTTGTTCGCAACGACACCATCCGCGATGAGCTTCTGTTTGAGTGGCGCGATCCACAGCAGGTTCTGGCTGTAGCTTGTCCCGACCTCCTCATAGGAACTCCCCGTGACGACAAACTCGCTCTGGAGCGGGTTGACATCGCGAGGGAGATCAGCGAGCCCTTCGGCCCACGTCGCCTTGGTCGTGACCACGTCAGACGGATCACGGAACATCTCGAGCTCGCCCCGGGCCTCCTCCATGTCATCGAAGGTCTGCGGGTTGTTGTTGACCACCAAGTCGTCGAGCGAGTCGTCGAGCACCTGGTCCGGGGCCGCATAGGGATTCAGCGGACGGTGCCCGGACAGAGAGAAGAACATCGGCGTGTAGCGCGACCCCGGAGGGGCCTCGAAGGTTGGGCTCTCGGCGAAGAACCATTTGAGCGAAGACGTCTTGCCGCCGAACGCCCAACTGCACCACGCATCGTCGTTGTAAATCACATCAGCGAACGAGTCGTACAGCGAGCTGTCCGCTGGGAAACCAATCTCATCGCTGTCGTAGAGACCATTCTCGGCGAGCACCCAATCGGCGACCCGGCGGAAGGGCCAGGCGCCGTCGTGATCCGAGGAGTAGGCCACCGCGGCAACGGTGAGCTGTCTCATCTGCGAGAGGTTCTGCGCAAGTCGTGCTGCACGCCGCGCCTGGGTCAACGCCGGCAACAGGAGCCCGATCAGGAGTGCGATGATGGCGACGACCACCAAGAGCTCGATCAGCGTGAACCCGAAGTCGCTCCGATGCACAATGCGACGAGACGCCATGCAGCAATGCCCTCGTAGTGAGAGGCCCGAAATGCTCCCGGTCTGGCTACCCCGGGGTCCCCAATCACAGCTATAGCGTACATGCTCGGCCCGGGCCGCCAAAGTGATCTGTTTTTCATGATCACGCCGCCCTACTCCAGCAGGCTGCCTGGGCACCCCTCATCGCCCATCAGCGAGCGGAACGATGATCCGCTGCCATTTCTGTAAGGAATCCGATCGGACTACTGCCATCCCTTCGATACCGTGGTGCGGGCTGGACAGCCGCTAGAGTTTTCTCTTTTGGCGAATTTCTGTACGTGATTGGACTCGTGCCTCTTGCGTCAGGAGGCGAGACCGTGCATCGTGGAGGCAACGTGGTGTAGGAACCACGGATACGTACGCGGGCTGCCCGCGGGTTGAAACGTCGGATGCTCACTCGAGCGTCCAGGATTTGTGGGGTGTGTCGAGAGTGTTGCCCGTCTCGCTGCTGTTCGCGGTGATGCCGCAGGTCCAGTCAGGCGTGTGCGCCGCGCGTGGTTCGGGCGGATCTCTCGCATGCTGTTTGATTTCGTGAAGAAGAGGAGCACGTCTATGCGTCCCGAGACTGTTTCGTTGTCCGCTGCCGCCCTCATCGCCCTCGCGGGCGCCTCGTCGGCCCAGTTCACTCCCACGCTCGAAGCTCGAAGCGCTTTCAGCTCGAACTACCGGTATGTCAATGGCAGCGCCGGTTTTAATGATGTCCGCCTCGGAGAGGACGGCACGATCGCCTGGTTCGGCGATGACTACGACTTTGACTTCACCACCTACTCCGGTGTCACGACGTACTTCGCCTGGTTCGGTGAACTCGGTGGCGTCGAGACCGGCACCGAGATCTTCGATACGTTCGACGATGATGTCGACAACCTCGAACTCGAAGAGTTCGGTCTCTCGGCCAACAACACCCCCGTGTACTTCGTGCAGTCCAGCTTTTCTTCCGGCGAGTACCGCACGTTCGATGGCATGGCAGTCGACACGCCGATCTCCGGCTTCGTGCCAGGCGGGAGCATCTTTGGTCTCGACGATGTTGGCCAGCTCGCCGATGGCACCATTATTCAGGAGATTCAGTCCTTCGATAACGATCGGTTCGTCAAGCTCGATTTGACGCTCGGCGAGATCGAGTACTTCAATCAGAGTGCAATCTCTGGCGCGACTACGTCGGGCTTCAATAACTCCGCCGATGGATTCGCTGCCGACGGATCGAGCGGCGTTACCGCTTTCGACAGCAGCTTCAACGCCATTCTCGGGGTCGCCAATCCCGACGGCTCGTTCACGGAGCTCGCTCGCGAGGGCGCCAACTTCGACGACGTGCTCAACACCACCCGCACATCAGCCGGCGGTAACATCGGGTTCCAGGGGGCCCCGACTGGCGAGTCGGAGCAGATGCTGATCTGGAACGGTGTCACACTCGAGACCATCGTGACCGAGGGTGTCGAAGTCGGGACGTTTTCCAGCTTCGGTGTCGACGTGAACGACCGCGGCGATGCCATTTTCGTCGCGGACAACGCGAACGGCGTCGACACACTCTTCTTCGCCGACTTCCGCGGCTTCCTGATCGAGCTGGTCTCGATCGGCGACACCGTCTTCGACCCTGGCCTGGGTACCGACATTTCGATTACCAGCTTCTCCTCCACCTTCCAGATCAACGGACAAGGGGACGTGATCGCCCGGGTCAGCACAAGCGAGGGCTCGTCGATCATTAGCTTCTCCCTTGTCCCGGCGCCGGGCGCACTTGGTCTACTCGGCGTTGCGGGGTTCGGCGCAGTGCGTCGGCGCCGCTGACTCACAATTAAGACCAGCCACTGATCCTGAACTGCACACCTCCAGCGTTGGGCCCAAGTGGACCCAACGCTGGTTTTACGATGCTCCAGCACACTCGTCCCGGCCGGTTTAGGCCGCCTTGGAGCTAGGATCGATTGGCATGGCTTCCCGATCGTCTCGAACACGAGCCCGACGGGCCGCGGACGGCCCGACGCCCGCTGAACGGAAGGCGGATCGTCTTCTCGCGGCCGGACGCCTGACCGAAGCACGGGCGGTCTTTGAGGGGGCGCTCCGCGAGAATCCGAAGAGCATCGACGCGCTGCGTGGGCTTGCACGAGTCAAGCTCGCTCAGCGGAACCCCGTGGGCGCCGAGGAGCTGTACCGCAAGCTGATCCGTGCTCGCCCGACCGATGCGCGAGCACGCGGTGAGTTGGGCTTGACGCTCCACCAGCTTGGACAGGCGGAAGCGGCTCGGAACGAGTACGAGCGGGCGGTCGCCCTCGATAAGACATACACGCGTGCGTGGCTCGGGCTCGCCGATGTGCACGAGCGACTTCACAACCTCGAAGGGGCCAGCCGGGCACTCGAGCGTGCCACGCAGCTCGACGCCCAGAGCCCCGAGACTCGGCTGCGTCTTGCGCGTGTGAAGCTGCGCGCTGGTGAGCGCGATGGTGCCCGTGCGCTATTCTCAGAGCTGGCCCAGGACAACGGCGAATCACCGGCAGCCGCCCAGGCCCTCTGCGACCTGGGGCGACTTGCGGATCAAGACGGCAACTTCGACGAGGCGGCGCATCTGCTGAGCCGCGGCAAAGAAATGATGCTCGCACAGACACGGGTTAGATCGATCGACCAGCACGTGATGCCACGCGAGCCCAGGGAGCTGTTCGATCGCGTGTCCCAGGAGATGCTTGCTCGGTGGGCGCATCAACGAGATGAGATCTTCGCTCAAACCGATGCCGCGTCATTCCCCGCTGCGCTCGTCTTCTTGATGGGCTTCCCTCGATCTGGAACGACGCTCACCGAGCAAGTGCTCGCCGCCCATCCCGAGATCGAGAGCACGGACGAGACCCCCATGGTCGAGCAGACGGTTGCAGCAATGGAGACCCGATTACCGGCCGATCTCAGCCGAGCGGCCAAACTCGACATGCTCACACCCGCGCAGATCGGCAAGCTCCGCAACGCGTACTCACGGGCAGCGAGCGACCGAGCGGGCAGCCCGGTCGCGGGACGTGTGCTGGTGGACAAGATGCCGCTCAACACGCTCGCACTCCCGGCGATCTGCCGGTTCTTTCCCGAAGCCAAAGTGTTGTTTGCTCTCCGAGATCCCCGTGACGTGGCTGTCAGCTGCTACCTGCGCCTCGGCGGCCCTGAGCCGGGTGCAACTCCTTATCTCTCGTGGTCGAGCATCGCGCGGTTCTACGATTTCGTGATGTCGCGGTACCTGGGTTTCCGTGATCGCTGCCCGTTGCCGATCCTCGAACAGCGGTACGAGGACATCGTCGATGATCTGCCATCGCACGCGCACCGGCTGACCGAATGGCTCGGGCTCGACTGGGACGATGGCATGCTCCGATTCCATGAGCGAGCACGGTTTGTTGGATCACCAACATACGCCGATGTTGCAAAGCCGGTGCATCGAGGCGCGATCGGGCGATGGCGTGGGTACGAGCGACACATGCGGGAGGCCCTAGACGTGCTGACCCCGTACGTTGCTCGCTTCGAGTATGAGACGCACGACACACGATGAAGTCAGCCCAAAGAATCATTACTGATCGGCCATCGGCCTAGCCACGCGAGCTGCGAGTTCAGGACCAGCCGAATAAACCGGATAGTTCTGTGCTTCGTGCTGGCGATTGTGATATGGCTTCGCAGTCGGCGAGTGCGGCTCGCGAAGAGACAGTGCCGAAGCGCCGGTATGATGTGTAGATGGCTGTTCACCGTCCTGAAAATGGAGAACTCATTGCGCGTGATAAGCGAAAAAACTGAGGTGCGCGGCGTCCTAGCTTCTAGCTGCGGATCAGACTGGCTCAAACTCGATCTCCCATGAAATGACAGCCGGGCGTCGTAACCGCGTCGGCAGTATGAGTGACCGATCCCGGGGCCCACTCTGTCAACACGCAACAGGATCGCGAAGCCCAGCACAGCGCTTAGTTTCTGAGACATGGAGCTTCTGCAGGCCGCACTGGCGTGATGACATGGCGTGTTTGGGGAAACTCCGAGAATCTGTTTAACAACTTCTGGCTCGCGATCGGTGACTTTCATTTACTTTCGATCAGACAGCAACCCCATGCCAAGAGGTACGCCGACTTGATCCCAAGAACACACAACGTCGTTCATGCTGTATGGATCTCCACCGCCTTCCTTCGTGTCGCCTTCGCCGCGGTACTGATCGGTACATCGTCGTCTGTGAATCACGCCCAAGGGTTTCCGATATCGCACGGCACCGATGTGCCGGCTACGCCCGCGATCCTCGTCACCGATACCGTGCACAGCGAGATGATCATCGATCCCTACCGTTGGCTCGAGGGTGACCTCTCCAACACCGACCCCAATGCTTACGGCACCTCCACTCCCGAGGTCCTCGACTGGACCGAGCATCAGAACACGTACACCCGCGCGGTCCTCGACACCCTCCCGGGGCGATCGGCGCTTGAGGCTCGCATGCGCGACCTCATGGACATCCGCCGGGTCGGCTCGCCCAACCGCGGCGGCAATCGGTACTTCTATTCCCGCCGCGATGTCGGCCTCGATCAGCCCGTTATCGCCATGCAAGAGCGATCGCCAGACGGAACCTTCTCCAGGTCCACCGTCGTTCTCGACCCCATCTGCGCCGATCCCACCGGGCTCACCACCATCTCGTGGAGACGCCCCAACCACGATGGCTCCATCCTTGCCTTCGGCATGTTCGCGAGCGGCGATGAGAACTCCACGCTCCACCTCAAAGATATCGATGCCGGGGAGTGGCTCGCTGACGAGATCCCGGGCAAGGTCAGGCTCTCCCGGTGGTTCAACGACAACCGCCGCTTTCTCTACTCCCGTCTAGTCAACCCGAACGACGCCTACAGCCGCGAGTTCCGCATCCACGAGATCGGGCGGCACTGGCGCGAGGACGAGGTCCTCATCTCCCAGAAGGACACCGACTGGTTCTTCCCCGAACTCACACCGGAAGAACAGGCCCGGATGTCCACCACCTGGGGACCATGGCTCTCCATGAGCGAGAACGAACGCTGGGCCATCATCGGCTACTGGATGGGCACCACCCAGTGCCGGCTCTGGGTCGCCGACATGGAGGACTGGCGCCGCAACGGCAAACCCGACTCTCCCGGCCGCCTGCTCTCTACAGGTCTGCCCGGCCGGCCCGGCTCCTGGCGCATCCAGGGCAATACGCTCTACATGGAAGTGGGCGAGGGCTCACCCGCTGGCCGGTTGGTGCGCATCGACCTGCTCGCGCAGGATATCTCTTTCGATACCGCGCACACGCTCATCGCCGAGGACCCGGGCGCCCCTATCAGCAGCGTCTCTTTCACTCGCTCACACATCCTCGTCAACCGCTTCGAACGCGCCACCACACGCATCGATATCCACGACTACACCGGCGCGCTCATCGGCCAGCTCCCACTGCCCGGCATCGGCACCGCTTGGATCACCGCTGATGAGCGCACCGACGAGGTCTTCCTGAGCTTCACAAGCTTCGACCGACCACGCACCATCTTCCACATCCCCGATCTTCGAGAACTCGCGCCCGCAATCGCACAAGGCCGCGGCAACGACGCCTTCACCACCCACGCCGTGATCTGGGACACGCCCGACATCCCCGTCGACCCCGATCTCATCAAGGTCTCTCAGGTCACCTATGACAGCAACGATGGTACACCAATCACCATGTTCCTCGTCCATCGCCGCGACCTCGAACTCAACGGCACCAACCCAGCACTCCTCTATGGCTACGGTGGATTCAACATCTCGCAAACCCCCTCCTTCCGCGCCACGCTCGTGCCATGGCTCGAGCGCGGCGGTGTGTACGCCGTCCCCAACCTCCGAGGTGGCGGGGAGTACGGCGACGAATGGCATCGTGCCGCCACCAAAGAACATAAGCAGAACACCTTTGACGATTTCATCGCCGCCGCCGAATGGCTCATCGACAACGGCTACACCTCGACCGACCACCTCGCCGTGCATGGAGGCAGCAACGGCGGGCTGCTTACCGGCGCCGTCCTCGTCCAGCGCCCCGACCTGTTCGCCGCGGTCGTCTCCGCCGTCCCGCTTCTCGACATGCTCCGCTTCGATCGCTTCCTCATGGCCCGCTTCTGGGTCGGCGAGTACGGCGACCCAAACGACCCCAAGGAGTTCTCTACCCTCCGGGCCTACAGCCCCTATCACCACATCAAACCCGGTACCGCCTACCCCGCTGTCCTCCTGACCGCTGGCGAGAACGACACCCGCGTGCATCCGATGCATGCCCGGAAGATGGCAGCACGCCTGCAGGCCGCCACCACATCCGACCCTACCACCACACCAGTGCTGCTCAAGGTGGAGATGGACGCCGGGCACGGCTCGGGCAAGCCCTTCGACCTCCGGATCCAGGATGCAGTCGATACCCAAGCTTTCATCATGTGGCAGACGGGCATGCTTCCCGAATAGTGCCCCCCCCAGACGATCAACCGTTTCATGCGGAGAACATCCACGAATGATGGCGCCGACGCACGGCCAGATGACAACACGCCTTGTTGGCAGCGGCTGACTTGCTTGGCGAGCCACCGGCCATTGATGAAGCCTGGGTGTCCGAGAGCCGCATCCACGAGAATCGATATCGCACCTTCGGCGAAGGAGATGACGATGAGGGTGGGTAGTATGGCGAGCCAGTGCTTACCGAGTTGATGATGCAGTACTTCTCGGATAACAATACTTTGCGCAACTAGCCGAACATGCGGATACTCGGCCGAGCATCCTGGGGCACATCGTCGCGCTACCGTTCAAACCTGTTCCGACAGCTATCGTACTATTGAGGTCTTGTTCACCTTGAACGATTTTACCTCAAACCATTCATTTTCTGACCTGGAGAACGACCTGTTGTCAGCCACACCTCAGTCCCTTGAACATCAACGCGGCGGCGCTGAATGGTATCTGCCGATGGCCTCACACATGAATGCTGCGCGACGACCAATGTACTCCTCCTCTTCGCGCAGCGGTTCCTCATCGGCGGCGTCACGATAGGAGGTATGAAGTGAGTACACGACGAGCACTCCATTTGTCTGCACTGACTGCTGTGGCGTGCGCACTCTCGGGTGCCGCCTATGCACAGGCTCAACCGAACGACCAGGCTTCACATCATGAGGATCGATTCAAGGGCATGGCGTGGATCCCTGCTGGCGAGTTCACCATGGGTTCCGATGCCACGTACGCCAGGCTCAACGAGCGGCCGGCAAGAACCGTCACAACCACGGGGTTCTGGATCGATGCCACCGAGGTCACCAACGCCCAGTTCCGGCGATTCATCGATGACACCGGGTATGTGACCACCGCCGAACAGCCCGTGGACTGGGAAGTCCTGAAGACGCAGCTTCCGCCCGGCACCCCGAAGCCCCCCGAGCACGTGCTCCAACCCGGCTCGCTCGTGTTCACGCCGCCAGATCACCCGGTGCCGACCAGCAACGTCGCGCTGTGGTGGACGTGGACAACCGGCGCCAGCTGGCGGCACCCCGAGGGCCCCGGAAGCACTATCGACGGCCGCGATGACCACCCGGTGGTACACGTGTCGTGGTTCGACGCGATGGCCTACGCCGAGTGGGCCGGGAAGCAGCTGCCCACCGAGGCACACTGGGAACGTGCAGCCCGACTCGGCAGCGACGCCACGCGGTACATATGGGGCGACGAGCTCCACCCGCGCGGCGTGCATATGACCAATATCTGGCAGGGCACCTTCCCGCACCACAACCTCGTCGAAGACGGGTTCGCGCGAACCGCGCCCGTCGCGTCCTTCCCCGCCACCGAGCCAGGCCTGTTCGATATGGCCGGCAACGTGTGGGAGTGGACCCGCGACGCCGCCGACCCGCGGTTCGGCGACGCGACACAACACGGCCTCGACGCGGCCAGTCCGCCCACCATGATGGTCCAGAAAGGTGGATCGTTCCTGTGCCACGTGAGCTACTGCGAGAGCTACCGACCGAGCGCGAAGATGTCTTCGACACCGGATTCGTCGCTCGGGCATCTCGGGTTCCGGTGCGTGGTTGTGCCGGAGATCGATGATGAATCAGGCGGAGAGCACGAGCCCGAGTAAGTGGTGACCGGGCTCGCTCTACCTGATCAGGATGTCGAAAGGAACGGGGCGAGGTACGCCGCCTCGGCAGCGAATATCCGTTCGCCCATCTCTCTGATTTGACGCGGCGTGCAGATCGCCGAGGTGA